>NZ_JBIQOC010000047.1:0-40682 GCF_044130295.1 Acinetobacter uliginosus
CAATCTTTATTTTTGGCAAGATTTAATGCGAAATGATGCTCATTTTCAATATATACACTGGTCATTAATATATCGTATGCGGGTGATAATCTTGGTGCACTTTTATCGTAATAAATCATACTCCAGTTCTTTAAGTGTACATCTCCATTAGCGAGTAAAATATTGATGAGTAAACGGCTGGCAAATTGCTGAATATCAATAATTTTGTTATCTGATAATTGATAAATGATCTTTCCTATCTGCTCATAATTTGTGGTGCTGTATTTCTGATGTGGATATGCGCCGAAGATCTGAGCAAAATCTTCGATGTGAATAAGCTCTGTAGTATCAGCAGTACTCTGTCTATCAAATCTTTTGATTGCGAAAGCATATTGCTCTTGGGGTAAATTTAATGGTGGAAGGTCTTGTAAAAGGGCCATATCCACCAAGCGAATCTCAGGGACATCTATTCCGACCGTTTTGGCAAGGGTCATCATAGAATATTCATTTAGCGGAACAAAAGCATGTCTGGAAGAAGGAGTTTTGATAATCCAGTCCCCGAGTAGAGTCGTTTCCGTTGCCTGTGCTAGTGTAAAACGCCCATCTTTGGCTTTCATGGAAAACTTCATTTGGACGCCGGCCAAGGAAAACTTATTATCTGTTCGAATCTCTTGCTTTAAAATTTGATCTGGATTCGAGATCTGCAGTTTGAATTTTATTTCATCTGGAATTTCTTCTGGATCTAATGGAGTCGCAATGAGTGCTCCAGGTAAATCATGACCTAAAGCTGCCAATAACTGAAATTCATTGTCTATATGTACTTTGAGGCTTTGTGCAATCAGTTCACGTAATGCACCTTCTGGTAGCAAGTTTGATAGCAAGGGGTGTAAGCGCTGATGTGTAACATAGGTCTTTTCTAAAATTTTATCCGCTTGAGGATACAAGGGGGAAGTCAGCAGGCTCAAGGTCGGACGTTGCTGATCAAAGCGGAAAGAATCTGTAAAAACCAGAATATTTTTTCCGCTCTGAAATCCTGCCAAGTATCCAACGATACCGTGATGTAATGTTAATTTCAGGACGGCAACAGTATTCATGGTTCCTCTCCTCCGAGAAGACCCTTCCATGGGTTAGTCATTAAGTCATCCTGATCTTCAATAGTGACTTTAATTTCATCATTCAATAATTGTCTTATCAAATGAACCTTATCATCAGGGATGAGCATCAGTTGAGCATTTAATCCTGCCGCTATAATTTCTAAGGTCTCTAATCGAGGGTTGCCCTGACTTTCCAGTTTTTGGTACTGCTGTCTTGAAATGCCTGTACGGGATTGCATATCAACTTGCTTTAAGCCCAATTGGGTTCGTCTTTTTTTGATTTGCTGAAGTAAAGACTTATTCATTGTAGATACATTTATTGCTTTTAGGTCCTATAAGAAACATATTAGTTTCTTTTTTTTTGAAAAGCAATTTATGAATTTATCATTTCGATCTGTAAAATAGCCCTACTTGTATGAGAAATGGGTGTTCAAGTTGTTGTTGATTTTGCATTGTTGGATGTAAATACCAAATGATAAGAGCCTGTAAATAATTTCATTCATCATATTCTGAAAATATTTCTTCAATTTCATCCCACTGTGGCAATTTAAACTTTTTTTTATTCACTTCGAATTGTAAACCCACGCCATCAAGCACACGTTCAAATATGTCAAATGAACCTGTAAAACGGCCATTCTCTATCTCTGAAATTGTTGTTTTATTGACTTTAGTCTTTTCTGAAAGACTTTTCTGTGTATAGCCTAATCCTTTTCTTGCCAAACGTATTTCTTTACCTATTTCGCCTCTTGTAGCCATATCAATTTTTCGCTCCCGAAACTTGTTAGCCATATAGCAAACTTTTAACTAATTATGGTGAATGTTTGCTATATAGCAAACTTCTATAATGATTGTTGAATAGTTATTGAATTTATAAGGGGGATTTACCTCGCATCAGGTTAATAAAATCCAATATATAGCAGCAGTTCGCAATTAATTGACGGAATTAGGCCAGACATATACATCTTGAGAAGAAGGGGGATTCTTATACCTCGCATTTGAATTATTGGAGAGGACTATCACTTTCAAATTTTTCTATAATACTTTGCTTATCTTAAAGTTTAGCCCGAAGACCTTCCACCAATTGTAAAACAGAGGCCAATCCTTGAGGGTTCTGAATCTGTTCTATTGGAATACCACTCATCAATTTATTGGGTGATTTCATAAAATGCTGCATCCAGGCTGTATCCCCACCTGTAAGAGCATCTAGTGATGTGGTAATACGGATTAAAGTGAGGGCGATTTCTCCCTGTTTTGAAGTGGGATCTAATTCAAGAGAGGTTAATTTTTTCACTGAATCTATATTCAGTATTAAGGCTAGTTGATCTTGTGTAAGACCAAGGCGCTCAGCAGCAGCTAAAACTGCCTTAGCTAATATCATTTTCTGTTTTGCAGTTTTTTCTGATGTTGTACGCATGACTGATCCCTGTTTCAGACGCTGCTAATTCATAGAGTTTATACTATTTAATTATCGTTGATCAGACATCCAATTTTTACTAAAGATATATTAAATTTGACTTTAGATAAGGAAACAACGGTTAAATTATTTAACAGCATGTAGTGATTTCTAGTCCTGCAACTTGGAGTTCAAGAGATCGAGGTCTACCGATACAGGCTAAATGTAAACAGAATTTAAACGCTGCCAGTGCTTTGGCATCTTTTGTTGAGTAAAGCTGGAGACGAACATAATCTTCTTGAGTCGTAGGATGCTCTGTTGTGCTCGATTTAGTCAGCTTCAGTAATAAAGGTTGTTTCTTTTTATCTAACAATTGTACCAAGTCTTGTCCAAGCAAATGCCAAAATTGATGGGGAAACAGGTCTTTTACCTTGGAATAAAATGATTCCAATTGATCGATTTTATTCCATCGATAATGAATGCCGGTATGAGAAACTGTAACACGACTTAAAAATGTCTCAAGCACCGCTTTTATTTGATCTGGCTTTTTTTCAAATATATTTTGAATATTTTCAAAAAAATAGTTCCTTGCTGTGCGCTCTTCAACGGTATCTATCATGGCGGGTTTCAAAGGTTTATCCAGATGATTTGTGTTGTTGAGATCAAATAATCTTGGGTTATTTTTTTGAGACTTGAGCTGGCCTAGTTGTTTTGCATTTTCATACCAGTAGTTAACCAGTTCTACAGGTAAACACATTTCCTTTGAGACTAGATCTGGATCATGATGAATTTCCAGTAAATTTAAGCATTTAAAAAACCATGCAAATGAAATTTTGGATTCCTTTGTTCCTGCAAAATATTTAAAAAAATCATGAGGCTGAGCGTTAAATGAAACCTCATCTAGAATATCTTCTACGTTACTTTTTAACCAGTCAGTTTGATCGTTGAGTAACTGCTGACTTAAATGGACAGCATGTTTTTCGAAATTGAATGGAGCAGAATCTTTTACTGTGTTTAAAAATTTGAAAGAAGGCAGGTAGCCCATCATTTTCTTTGCTAATTGAGTATCTATGTCTGGGTGATATTGCAGTATTTTATGTCCAGCGATCAGGTAGCTCAGATGAATATAGCTTTTAAAGGTTTCCGTAGGGTCAATGTGACCCAGTAAATGGGCAATCATAAACCAATGATTTTGACCATGCGTATTACGGAGTAACTCTGTCCGAATGGACTGATATTCTTCTGCAGTATAATCCGTAAGATTCTTGACCAGTGGAGCATAATCGCAGTTGAGCAGAATGGATAAGTGATTGGCAGCCGTGTGTCGAAATGAGTGAAAAGAATAGTCATGAGTTTTAAAAAGCTCGTTCATAATCATTCTGAAAGGTGTTGTCACCGTATGTTTGTTCAGCTTGCTATTTTCATTCCAGTTGCTGAATAGGTATAAGTTTTCCTGATTGAGTAATCGTTGCTCGACTACATGATTATGAAATATTTGATATTCATCGGTTTTTAATAAGCAATATACAGGGACTTTGCGTTCAGCACTATCTGTTTTAAGTTGATGTAAGTTTCCTTTCTTTTTTGAGCCGTAGGGCTGAATCCAAACGGATAAACAGCTCAAGCCCTCGATATCCCGCACACGTAAGCCGAGAATTTCATTAATACGCATACCGGTACGGTAAGCTAAAATATAGATGATTTTTAATGTCTTATACGTATTTTCTTGACTATTAGCCCCTGAAAATAAGGTATCTAACTTGTTCATGAAAGCTTGATAAGTCATGGGACCAATGATACGTGCTCTCGGTCTGTTTTGTATGGCAATTGACTCTAATTCGAGAGACTCAGCGTCAAAAACTGTTTGTTGAAAGCTATGGAAGCGTTTCAACATTCTGACGGTCTGACCACTGGATTTTTTAAAGTTAAGCTCGCCTGCCTCATCTGCAAGTCGGGTATTCGTAATGATTTGCTGATAGATATTAGCCAGTATCGTATTCAGATCATCTTCGCTATCTAGATATTGTAAAGAATGGGTTAGCCAAGGCTCGGCAATACGCGAATAATAAGTGTAAATCGAACCGTCTTTTAAACGCTTATTCTGCTGAAACGATTTTTGAAATTGGTTTACGCAAAAATTAAAACGTTCAGCCAGTGGCTGAATCTGTTCTAATTCTGGTTTATAAAGGCTGATGAGCCATAAGGCGACACGTTTACTATACTCATTAAATTTATTAGTATTTTCAATGCAATATTTAATGATTAATGCATCGATACTTTGATCAGTTTGTGATGTACGAATCAGTTGTAAAAGGTCTTTGTGAATCTTTATAACATCATCCAAGGCTTGCTGAATGTCATCATTAGAGTAGGATTCCCTCACAGTAGATGGTGATTTTTCTACATTTGAATCAGTAAGAGTGTCCTGCTGATATTTAAATTTTGGATGAAGAAATCTTTCAAATTCTATTTCTGATAAGCCACAGGTTGCAGTATTCTCAATGAGGCATTGTGAAAGTGCAGGATCAATGTCAACTTTCGGGAGTTGCATCCAGTTAAAGTTGGCGTAGTCGCGTAACAATTTATAAGTTTTGAGATTAAATGGTAACTTAATCTTATTAAAAATAAGCTGTAGATAGTCTTCTACATTCTGGTTTACTGTACGAATATTTCTGCTATTAAAATGAATTAACCATAAGCGTGTAATTTGATCCGGAATAAAATTACGCGATTTACGGATGGTTTTTTCATCAATAAAGAGATCTCCATAAGAGGGGGAGAGCGGTTCTAAAAATATAATGTTCAGATCTTCGATCTTTCTGATTTTTGCCGGATCTTTTAAGTGTTCAAGCAAAGCTTCTAAAGAGGATTTTTGATTTAAGCCTGAGTAAAGCAGGGCAGAAATAACAATATTTCCAATGATTTCATCATCAGAAAATGTCTTGCTATCTTTCGCTAGAATCCAGTAGTCCCAAAGCTTATCAAGAACTTCATCAACCTGATGTCCCTTCTCGATCCAGTCCATTGTAAAAACCGGCTGATCACGCTGCATCTCAAATGTCAGATTTGGTAGGGGCAAAGTCTCACGACGATTTAAATTGATTTGCTTGATATATGACCGAAAAAATTCATGCGCATATTTTTTCCAGGCCAAGCTTGGAGCTTTGCGTTTAATAAACTCATAAATTGCTGGATAGAAGGATTCAAGATGCCCTTTTTGTTCCAAATCTTGTTCTTGGAAGTATTGAATTAGCTCCTGTTCTACATCTGCTCGAAGCTGTTTTTCCTGATCGAGTCGGTCTTGTTTTCTACGTGCTTCGGCATATAGTGTTCGAGTTTGCTTAGTACGTTTATTGAGTGAGGACATCTAGTTCAATACCGGTAATATTAAAATGATCTTTCATTTGTTCAAGAATATGAGCAATGCTTGAATATTGTGAAATAGATAAGCTGGAATAAGGATGAGCAGCTTCTTGCTGCATCGGTTCATGACCGAATAAAGCTAAAATTTCAATTTCGTTAATTTTATTGCTGAGAAACGCACGGGCAGTATGCCGGTGCCAGTTTTCATGCTCCAAACCTAACTCAGGATGAAAGTTTTTTACAATTGATGGCCTTAATGGGTGCCATTGACCATCCTGAAAGATATTCAAAAGTGGAAGCTTGCTCTCTAAAATATGTTGAATATATTGTGGAATTTCTGGCTGACTAGGAGCAATTTGAGTTTTAAAATAATGTAAAAATTCTATGAATTTCTGGAGTTCTTGTGCGACAAAATGACCCAGTGGAATTAAACGTCCATAGCCTTGACGCCCACCCACCTCTTTATCAGAAACCATGCATATTTTTCTTTTCAGGTTAAAGCTTTTTAAAAAACCTGGAAATTCAGCGACGGGTCGTGCAGCAGTAAAGAGCAACAAGAAATGCCACATCCACAGATTGTAATGATTGAAAATTGCTATCCAGTCGTCTTCTTTTTGTGAAATTATTCTGAATTTGAGTGTGGCAAAGATATTTTGAATCACATTTGAAGTAGGTGCTTTGCGGCTACCAAAGTTTTTTTCTGCAGCATATTCGATATTCTGGTAGTCATCGGATAACGACTCACACAGCTCTTTTAAAATTGAGACATATTCAGTCTGTAAAGTCAGGATATTTTGATGACAATAAGAAGTAGAAGAAGACTTATTTGCATCAATACCGGTGAGAAGGTCAGCAAGCTGTTTATTTCCAGTGCGTTGCAAAATAGTCTGATGTAAAAGAGAGCTAATTCTTATTAATGATAATTTTGGAATATAAAGTTTGGCTCTCAGCTGTTTCAAATGTTGCTGAATGTCCTCTTCCGTAACGGTGTTACCATCTCGTAGCGAAGCAATAAATGAATTCGGGATCGGGATGTCCAGATGAACTGTTTGGTTGAGCAAGCCATCTGGATAAGCAAAATCCTTATTTTCAAAAATTGAAAATTTACTTCTCAGAAAATATTGCCCATTGCTTTGCTTGATCTGTTGGCGAGAATTCAATTTTTTAGCACGTTTACTTTGTAGATGTAGCCACTCCTGGATTTTATTTCCGGTCAGAAATGACAGCATCAGGATCAAGGATGCCTTCTTTTTTTTGGTTTCTTTATCCTTGTCTTTAGAGTCTTCTTCAATTTCAACAATGTAATTTTTATATAGTTCAGTAAGTAGAGCACTTATACTTGTGATATTAGGAAAGAGGCTGCTGTATGGCAGCAAATGTTCTTTTCGTTGAATATGTTTGGCAACCAGAGGCAGCACATAGCTCTGGCTGGATTCTGAATATTCAGCCAGAGGGGTAACGATGGTTGGGTCTACAAGTATTTGACGTGTATCTTGGTCATCTAGTTGTTTTTCTATATTGAGAGCTTTAGATTTTTGCCCTTTTTTAATTTCTGAACTTTCTACAATCAGCTGATCTTCGTCTAAAAATTCATGTTGCAGTTGAGTCTCGATGCTCTCTTTGGCAATTTTTGCTTTATTTTCCAAAACATAATTAAAGGTGATGCGGATCACTTTGAGCAGGTTTTGCATAAAATCATTAGATGACTCTTTATCACGTTCTTCATCAATAACCTCATTCAAATACCGAATAAATTCAACTAAGGAAAGGGATGGATCTTTAAGATACTTTTTCCAAAGAAGCATATATTCAGGAGTATTTTGATATTCTTTTTCGGAACTCAGAACCCGATTGGCGGTACGGAAGCGCTGGAATAAACGTTTTACAGTGTTGAAATGTTCTGTGTGATCATCTTTAAAAAGTTCAGGTTGAATGTCTGGAAGCGCAATTAGGTAAACTGCTGCTTTTAAGACCAGGATATTCCAGATTAACGCATTTTCTTCTGACTTTGCTAATTGTGCAATTGAGTTCACATACCAAGTGACTGGTGTTGCGCGAACAGTATGTTTTCGAGAGGAGACCAAGGCAGCGGGTCTAGCAACAACAGAACTGGTTTCTAGATCAAAATCTAATAGATCGAGATTCAGCCCTTCCAGACATTGATCAGTTGGATATGAAATCAGTAAATCAGCAACATATTGAATATGTTTGGTACGTTGGAGCTGCTCGTCACCAAAGAGTTTTTCCAGTGTCTGTTTTAATGATACCCGCGTAATATCAGCAGCATTTTGATGGCTTGGGTTAGATTCTGACATTATGCTTTCCATAGCTGATCTGGCGTGAGAACGAAGTCGGGATTGTTTAGAAGCTGCTGCACAATTCCACTGGTTTGCTGCAGTTGATCAAGCACATTCTGTCTTTTCCGGTTTATAACTTTATTGCGGTAATTCAGTTGATTTTGTGTGCATGACAGCAGTTCTGCAAGCAGATCCAAGCTCATAGTACGGTGAGGTTTGAAAGAATTTTCTTTGTTTAAAGCCAGGATAACTTCAGATGAAATATGGGCATTAATCAGCGATTGCATTTTTTTAGGGTTAAGTCGGTCCAGTTCATGATAAAAGGACAGAAATTTTATGAATTCTGAACTTGCCACTTTTTTTAATAGCTCAATTTTGTCCTCATCTTGAGGAAAAGAATGAACAAGTACGTTAATATTTTTTGGTATATGCTGAGACCAATATAGAAACCACTGAAAATTATTTGTAATGGTAAAACCAGAGAAATTAGGATCTTTCCATACGTGAAGTTCGAGACTTGGATTTAATGTAGACAAATCAGTTTTTAAGGATTTAAAAGCCTCTTGATAGCAAAGATAAATTCCAGAAAAATAAGGATGTACACTGATTTGGATTTTATTAAAATTTTTACACAACAATTTTTTAGGTGTGCCAAATTTTTCATTGAAATCAAAAGCCGTTTCCATAGTCCCCATAAGTGTAAAAAACAATCAATTGAATATTCTTATAATTTTTTGAAATATTAAACAAGATTGATATACCCCATATCTTGTGTATATTTACAATTAATATACAATATATTGTTATTTTTATATAATTTTAAGAACTAAATAACAACCTATAACATGCTGTATATTTGAAGATATAGAGGTTCTTACTTGGGAAATTAAACAATTGAAACAGGTAGAAGTTGTTACAGATATTCTATGCAATCAATCTCCCACTTGAGTTTTCAGCCTTATTCGCACATTGGAGGTATAGTTTCAAGCCTGATGAAAACGGAGCTTGGAAATTTTTATTAGCTAAAGAACTGAAAGAAGTTGAATATTAAATTAATACAGCCTCAAAATTAAAATGGACCTCTTTACCTAGAGGGCTATTATTTTGAGTTCATAGGGGACAGCTCTAGTTATCCCAGTATGAGACAGCCTCATTCTGCCCTGTTTCAAATGCTTTTGGACTCATTCTTTCGAGATGCTAATGGCACCTGATTTGATTATAAAATATCTTTATATAATCTTATAAGTTTTCTAAGTGACCTAAATTTTTATTTTGTACGCTATGAAGGATAGTTTGCAAAATTTCAATTCGTGCAGCATATTTACTATCATTGGCAATGATGTGCCAAGGAGAAATATCTGTGCTCGTATATTTGAACATATCTGATGCTGCTTGTAAGTAGGCATCCCACTTTTCTCTATTACGCCAATCATCTTCTGTTAATTTGAAGCTTTTTTGAGGTGTATTTTTTCGCTTGTAAAAACGACGTAATTGTTCATCTTTTGAAATTGCTAGCCAAAATTTTATAACAATTGTATTTGTATCAGACAGTTGTTTTTCGTACTGATTTATTTCTTCATAAGCATTTTGCCATTCTATTGGGTTAATTAAATCTTCTACACGTTCTACAAGTACACGTCCATACCAGCTGCGATCAAAAATATTAAGTGCCCCATTAGTTGAATGCTTATTCCAAAAACGCCACAAATAAGGACGTAATCGTTCAAAATTTTCTGGTGCTGAAATACTATGAATATTATATTCGTGTAGCCCTAGAAATTTAATGATGCGCTTAATTGAACTGCCTTTACCTGCGGCATCCATACCTTCAAAAACTAATACAACGTTATGTGATGAATAACGTAGAACATCTGCGACTTTCCTTTCTAGTTGTTTAATGGTTTTTTTATACTCTATGTGGCTAATTTCACTTTTTTTTATTTGAGTTAAAATTGAAGGAATAGGTGCCGCCTGATATTTAAATTTATTCTTAATTTGTACAGGTGGTAGTTTTAGATGTTTAAGTATTAATTGAGAAAACTGTGTATTTCTTTCTATATTGTTTTCACTATTAATGATTACCCAATCGTGGGTGAATCTATTTCTTAAAGTTTGAATTTGATTGTATAAGGTTTTAGTTTTCCATTTTTTTTGTGGAAAATCATCCCATGTAAAACGTGGAACTCTTTGGATTTTATTAATAATATCAATATTTTTTGTGCGAATTTTTACTTTGCTCCATGAAACATCAAACCAAACTTTAATAATATCTACATTATTATTTTTTAAGTAACTTTCAAATTCATATATACGCTTTAAGTGTTCGTTGAATACATTATTTTGTATTTTTTCATCATTTAATATAGTTGACGCTAGTAAATCAGTATACCAATTCCCATAAAAAAACATGATTTGTCCATTTTTTGGAATGTCATTTATGTATGGTTGCCAAATTAATTTATTTTCTTTGACTCTATTTGGGGTTTCAGCCTTAATTTTTAAATATCTAGGATCCATTAATTCACTTAGCTTTTTGATTGATTGATTTTTTCGCGTTAGTTCAATTCCGCCAATTATTACTAATATACTTTTTGATTTAGAATTCTTGAGTTTATATTGTTCTTGAATTAATTTAATGGAGAGGTCTTGATAATTCATTTTAAGTCTCGTTTAAAAAATTTTTAATAAAATAATTATAAATTCAGTTACAGTCAATGTTATTGTTTTATTATTAAAGTTGTTTTGCAACAACTTTTTTTTGTGCCATTAAAACAAAGCCGACTAAAAAGATCGGTATTTTTTTTATTATTATTTTTATTAGTATTTTTAATGTAAGTTATTGTTATTTATTTATATTTAAAATATTAAAAGGCGGATTCAAGCGGCAAGTGCAACAGTATAAAAACCAGCCATAACTTCACTCGGTGTATACCAACCTAGTGTTTTTCTAGGACGATGGTTGAGTGCAAATTCTATCTGCTCTATTTGTTCGTTTGACACGTCATCAAACGATGATGATTTTGGCAGATATTGACGGATTAAACCATTCGTATTTTCATTTCTAGCTCGCTGAATAGACTTGTAAGGATCAGCAAAATACGTCTCTATGCCAGCATCAGTAATTCTTTTGTGTTCGGAAAATTCTTTGCCATTATCAAATGTCACACTATAAGCATGGCTCATTTGTAAACGATCTAATGCACAAGTAATCGTTTGAGAGGATGCTCTCGTTGGCCCTAAATGAACAATATGTACATACAGGCTCTTTCGATCAACGAGAGTCAATAAAGCACCTTTATGATGTTTACCAATCACCGTGTCACCTTCGAAATCTCCTAAACGTTGTCGTTGATCAATGACCTGGTCTCGGCAGTGAATACTTGTTTTATCAATGATTTGACCCCTAAGATCCGTGTTTTTGTAACCGCGTTTTCGATATTTCTTCTGAAGCCTTAAGTGTAGATAAAGTTTACCGCCTTTTGATTTATCTTGATAAATGTACTGGTAAATCCACTCATGTGAAGGTACACCCAGCCAACCGCGTTGTGTTAAAGCACCTGAAATTTGTTCTGGTGACCAGTCCAAACCAATCAAATAATCAATATAAGCGAAGGCAAATGCTGTCATTGATGATGAAGGACGGTACCGTCTTTGACTTGCAAATTTAGCTGCCTGTTGAGCTCTATATCCACGTTGCCCAGTATTTCTTTTTAATTCACGGTAGATGGTTGATCGTGAACGTCCTAACTCCCGAGCAAGGGTAGCGATTGAACTTTTACTTTTCAAAGTAGCATAAATTTCGTATCTTTCATCTTGAGAAAGTTGGGTGTATTTCTTCATTGTGTGCTTTCCAATTGCGAGTTGAAAAAGTCTAATGATTCTATGAATACACCTAACTTTTTCAACTAACTACAAATGTGTTGCACTTGGGATTTGAATCTGCGAAATATAAATTTTGACCTTTTATTATTTTAAGTTTATATTCTTTTCAGAAAAAGTTGTTGACAGCAATATTTTTATATGTCTTTGGAGGGGGGGCTGTTGTGAGTCTTGAGATTTCAACTGTTTTAGAACATAAAGAAAACTTGAATAATGCTTTTTTTAAGAAAAAGACACAGGTTAGAGCAATTGAATCTGATTTAAAGATGGTGAATCAGACTATTAAGCTTCTATCGGAAGGTGGCGTTAATGCAGTTACATTAGAGGCAGTAGGTGTGAATGCTGGATACAGTCGCGGTTTAGTTTCTCGGCGCTATGGTTCTAAGGATCAATTACTTGTTCGAGTTTTAAATTATTTGGAAAACTGGTTAAATGAGAAATCTAAAATTGCAACTAATAATAAATATGGTTTAGATGCTATTAATTCATTAATTTTAAGTATTTCAGATGATTTTTATTTGTATCGTGAAAAATATAGAGCATATTTTTGGTTGAGATTTTATGGTTTAGAGCAAAATAAAATTTTAAATGAATGTCTGGTAAGATCTCATAATATGCGTGAGGAAAAAACTATTAAATGGCTTAAAGAAGCATTAGCTCTAGAGGAATTATCAAGAAATGTAGATATTGAAATGGTACATGATTTTATTAAAACATCATTGATGGGTTTAGTTCATAACTGGATGGTAGATCCTAATTTTAATATTGAAATTAGATTGAAGCAGTTAGTTTATATTCATTTAAAAAATATGTTTTCAAATTCTCATTTTTATCATTCTGTTAATTTTTGGGGTGAATAATATTATGCAATTTACCCAATTAAAATATAGTAGTTTTTTAATTATATTCAGTATTACTGGTTGTCAACAAATAGATCCTTATCAGAAGCCTAAAATTTCTTTATCTCATAATTATCCGATTCAAACTCAGCACTCTTACCAAGCACTTTCTTGGATTGATTATGTCAAAGATCAACAACTTATTAATATTGTCGATCTGGCACTAGTGGCGAATCAGGATTTAAAGATTGCTTCATTACGTATGCATGAAGCACAAGCGGCTTATAACATTCAACGTGCTGAACTTTTTCCGAATATAGGTGGTACTGCGAGCATGGAACGCAGTCATGTGCCTGCCGACTTATCTTATGTCGGTAGAGAAGTGACATCCAGTCAGTATTCTGTGGGTCTTGGCATGAACCAATGGGAGCTGGATTTGTGGGGTCGTATCCGCAGCTTGAATGAAGCGGCTTTGCAGCAATTTCTTGCAGTTGAAAGCAATGTGCGTGCAGCACGCAATAGTATTATGCAGCAAACTGTTCAAAGTTATTTAACGTTATCTGAACTGGATAAACGCATCCATTTTGCTCAGCGCTCTGTACAGAATTATGAAAAATCAGTACGAATTTTTAAGCGCCGTTTTGAGGTGGGTGCAGGCTCTAAAGTGGAATACATGCAAGCAAAAACAATGCTCAGTAATGGTCAAGCTTTAGTGGCTGAATTACAGAAATCCCGTGCACTGACTGCAAACTATTTAGTGCAATTGGTGGGACAGCCGATTTCTTTGCCTAAAACAGATTTAGATCAAGTGACTTTTAAAACAAGTATGCTACAAACGGGTTTGCCTTCAGACTTATTGTTGAACCGTCCTGATATTCATGCTGCGGAAGCAATGCTTAAATCTAAGCATGCCAATATCTATGCGGCACGCGCAGCATTTTTTCCACGTATCGCACTGACGGGCAGTTTTGGAACAGCCAGTGCAGATTTAGACGATTTATTTAAATCTGGCAGCAGTGTTTGGTCGTTTGCTCCTAGTATCAGTGTGCCTATTTTTACTGCGGGTCGTCTAAAAAATAATTTGACCTTAGCAGAAGTGCGTAAAGAGATTGCAGTGGCAGAGTATGAAAAGACGGTACAGAACGCATTCCGTGAAGTCTCTGATGCACTGGTTCAACAGAAATATTTAGATCAACAATTACGGATTCAGAAACAAGGACTCAGTGCTTTCCAGGAAACTGCACGGCTGGCACAACTGCGTTATGACAACGGTGCTGTGGGATATTTAGACGTTTTGGATGCACAGCGCAATTTACTTAGTGCAGAACAGCAATTGATTGAAACGCAAAGTAGCTTAATGCAGTCCTATGTCAGTCTTTATTTTGCCTTGGGTGGTGACACCGCATTTGCAAAAAAAATTTAAAATATTGGGTAATTAAACATGAATTTTAAGAAAATAACCATTGCTGGGTTCATCGTTGTTTTAGGGTTGGTCGCTTATCTGATCTGGAAAAATATGAATAAGCCAGACACTGATGCCTTAGTCAGTGGCAATGGACGTATTGAAGCCACTGAAATTAACGTATCTAGTAAGCTATCTGGCCAGTTAGAAGAAATTTTGGTTAAAGAAGGTGACTTTGTCGAGCCTGGTCAAATCTTGGCGCGGGTTAAAATTTCGACTTTAGAAGCCCAGTTACGTGAATTGGAAGCACAACAGCGTCAAGCCCAGGATGCGATTGCGACAGCGGAAGCACAAGTGGCGATGCGGATCAGCGAAAAAGCCGCCGCTGAAGCCATGGTACAACAGCGTGAAACAGAACTGATGGCGGCTAAAAATCGTTTAGCGCGTACCGAAGTTTTAGCCAAAGAAGGCGCATCGTCCAAGCAACAACTGGATGATGAACGTGCCGCAGCACAGCAAGCCATTGCGGTATTAAGCGCAGCCAAAGCACAGGTACAAAGTGCCCAAGGGGCAATTGTTGCGTCTAAAAGCCAAGTGTCAGCCGCACATTCTCAAGTCGATGCCATCAAAGCCTCGGTGGAACGGATTAAATTTGATATGGATGATGCACAGTTACGTGCACCATTAAAAGCACGTGTTCAGTTCCGTGTCGCGCAGCCGGGTGAGTTGGTGGCAGCGGGCGGGCGTGTGCTCAATCTGATTGATTTATCTGATGTGTATATGACGTTCTTTTTGCCTGAAACCGTTGCAGGTAAAATTGCTATTGGAACAGAAGTACGTATTGTATTGGATGCTGCGAAAAATGTGGTGATTCCAGCTACAGTGTCTTTTGTTGCCGATACTGCACAGTTCACACCAAAATCGGTGGAAACGGAAAGCGAACGTCAAAAACTGATGTTCCGTGTTAAAGCGAAAATTGATCCAACTTTATTGAACAAATATATCGAACAAGTCAAAACAGGTTTGCCAGGTGTGGCATATATCAAAATTGATGATCAGGCAGCTTGGCCGACATTTTTAGAGAACACAGTTAAATGATGACACAACAATCTGAAAAAGGATCGGTTGTTGCAGAAATTGAAAATGTTAGTCTGAAATATGGAAAAACGGTTGCACTGAATCAAGTGTCGCTATCCTTACCAGCAGGCTGCATGATCGGTTTAATCGGTCCAGATGGGGTGGGGAAATCCAGTCTATTGGCTTTGCTGTCAGGGGCGAAAATTGTACAGCAAGGTCGCTTAAAGGTGTTGGGCGGTGATATTGCCGATAAACAACACCGTACCCGTGTTTGCCCACATATTGCCTATATGCCGCAGGGTTTAGGGAAAAACCTATATAAAACTTTATCGGTTGAAGAGAATTTACAGTTTGTGGCACGTCTGTTTGGGCATGATGCTGCCGAGCGACGCAAACGGATTGATGATCTGACCAAAAGCACAGGCTTGTACAATTTTCTCGACCGTCCTGCGGGTAAATTATCGGGTGGGATGAAGCAGAAATTAAGTCTGTGCTGTTCTTTGATTCATGATCCCGATTTTCTGATTTTAGATGAGCCGACCACAGGGGTTGACCCTTTGGCACGGGCGCAATTTTGGGAACTGATTAACCGCATTCGCAAAGTTCGTCCACAGATGAGTGTTATTGTTGCTACTGCTTATATGGATGAAGCACAAGGCTTTGACTGGCTGGCGATGATGGATGATGGGCAGATTTTAAAAACTGGCACACCACAAGAATTATTGACTGAAACGCAATGTAACAGTTTAGAAGATGCTTTTATTCAACTATTGCCAGAAGAAAAAAAGCTCGGCTATGAGCCTGTGGTGATTCCGCCTTTACCTGACTACGGTTCAGAAAGCTATGCTCTTGAAGCGCAAGATTTAACAGTGAAATTTGGTGATTTTACTGCGGTAGATCATGTTAATTTTAAAATTAAGCGTGGTGAAATATTTGGTTTCTTAGGCTCGAATGGTTGTGGTAAATCCACCACCATGAAAGTGCTGACGGGACTTTTAGAAGCCTCAGAAGGTCAGGCGTGGCTGTTTGGTGAGCCTGTAGAGGGCAACAATATTGAAACTCGTCGCCGTGTCGGCTATATGTCGCAGGCATTTTCCCTATACAGCGAGCTGACCATTGTGCAGAATTTGGTCTTACATGCCAAATTATTTCATGTACCAAAAGAACAGATTGAGCCACGTGTACAGCTCATGCTGGAGCGTTTTGACCTGGAAGAAGTCAAAGAAAAACTGCCCGATGATTTGCCTTTGGGCGTGCGTCAGCGTTTATCACTCGCAGTGGCACTGGTGCATAATCCTGAAATTTTAATTCTGGATGAACCAACATCTGGGGTTGACCCGATTGCGCGTGATAATTTCTGGCGCTATTTAATCAATTTGTCGCGTAATGATGGGGTCACGATCTTTATTTCAACTCATTTTATGAACGAAGCGTTGCGCTGTGACCGAATGTCAATGATGCACGCTGGACGAGTGCTTGACAGTGCGTCACCAGCACAGCTGATAAAAAACCGCCATGCTGAAACACTTGAAGAAGCTTTTATCGGTTATTTGATTGATGCTGGTGCAGGCACTAAAGATCAGCCCAATGATTTGGCGAAAAGTATTGCTGAAACAAATGGCAGTAAAGAACTGAATGCCAAGCCAAAAAAATTCAGTTTGCGCCGGTTATTGAGTGTTGCCTGGCGTGAATCTTTGGAGTTGGCGCGTGATCCGATTCGCGCCACCATGGCTTTAATGGGGTCATTAATTTTACTGCTGGTCATGGGCTACGGCATCACCATGGATGTTGAAGACCTCAAATTCGCTGTGTTGGATCGTGACCAAACGAGCTTAAGTCAAAACTACAGCATGAGTATTGCAGGGTCGCGTTATTTTATCGAACAGCCAGCGCTGCAAAGCTATGATGATATTGATCAGCGTATGCGTAGTGGGGATATTTCCTTGGCGATAGAAATTCCGCCAAATTTTGCTCGTGATGTTGCTCGTGGTGAACAGGTGCAAGTCGCTGCGTGGATTGATGGTGCGATGCCACAGCGTGCAGAAACTGTGCAAGGTTATGTGCAGGGGATTCACACGTATTGGCTGATGCAAAAAGCATTGGAACAAAGTGGTTATAAAACATCTAGTACTGTGAGTGTTGAAACTCGTTACCGCTATAACCCAGATATTAAAAGTTTACCTGCGATGACCCCCGCAGTATTGCCTTTATTATTACTGTTGATTCCTGCCATGTTGACTGCTTTATCTGTGGTGCGAGAAAAAGAATTAGGTTCGATTGTGAATTTGTATGTCACACCAGTGACGCGGACAGAATTTTTAATTGGTAAACAGATTCCATATATCTTGTTGGCAATGTTGAACTATTTCCTTATGTGTTTGGTCATGGTTACTTTATTTGATGTACCTGTAAAAGGTAGCTTCTTTGCTCTGACCTTAGCTTCTTTTTTGTTTGTAATTTTTGCCACAGGTATGGGCCTATTGGCATCTACTATTACCAAAAGCCAGATTGCTTCAATGTTTTTAGTCATGATTGGGACTTTGATACCAGTTATGCAGTTTGCTGGAATTATCAATCCTGTATCGTCTTTGGATGGGTTTGGACGCTGGTTTGGGGAAATTTATCCGGCAACGCATATGGTCAATATCAGTCGTGGAATTTTTAATAAAGGTTTGGGCTTTGATGATTTGAAACAGGCCATTTGGATCATGGCCATGGCTGTTCCGGTAGTAATGTTTGCTGCTATTGCCTTGCTGAAGAAACAGGAGCAATAAGATGTTCACAAAATTACAGAATATCTACCAGCTCGGCTGTAAAGAGCTTTGGAGTCTCTGGCGCGATCCAATCATGTTGGTGTTAATTATTTACACCTTTACTGTATCAGTTTACACATCATCAACTGCTGTAAAAGAAACATTGAATATGGCGCCGATTGCGATTATTGATGAGGATCATTCAACTTTGTCGGAACGGATTTCTTCAGCCTTTTATCCGCCTAATTTTATCAGTAAAACCACCACGCTTGGCACGATGGATGCAGGCATGGACGCAGGTGAATTTACCTTTGCGGTCAATATTCCGAGTAATTTCCAGTCGGATGTACTGTCGGGTGATGCAGCAGAAATTCAGGTTAATGTGGATGCAACCCGAATGACCCAAGCCATGTCTGGCGCAGGTTATATTCAGCAGATCATTCAATCTGAAGTAAATGAATATGTACTTCGCAATCGTGAAATTAGCCAGCTACCGATAGATTTGGCGATACGCTCCCGTTTTAATCCAACACTGGAAAATCAATGGTTTATGAGTGTCATGCGGATTATTAATAACGTGGCAATGCTTTCAATTATTCTGACTGGTGCAGCGCTGATTCGTGAACGTGAGCATGGCACCATTGAACATTTGATGGTGATGCCAGTAACGGTATTTGAAATCATGATGTCCAAAGTCTGGTCAATGAGTCTTGTGGTATTGATCGCAGTATTTGTTGGCTTAAAAGTCGTGATTCAGGGTGTATTGCATGTCCCGATTGATGGTAGTTTGCCGCTCTTTTTCTTTGGCGCCTTACTCACACTGTTTGCAACCACTTCGATGGGTATTTATATGGCAACCGTTTCAAAATCTATGCCGCAGTTTGGTTTGTTAATGATGCTGGTACTAATTCCAATGCAAATGCTGTCAGGCGGATCTACTCCACGCGAAAGCATGCCGGAAATTGTGCAGCAGGTCATGATGATTGCCCCAACTACACACTTCGTCTCTTTGGCTCAGGCCATTTTATACCGTAATGCAGGATTCGATGTGGTGTGGCCATCATTTGTATGGTTGTTAGGTATTGCGTCAGTGTTTTTTTATGTGTCTTGGAAGCGCTTTAAAGACACGATTCATACCATGGCGTAAAGGGTTTCCCTTTTGCAGGCAGATGACTCCCCGAATAGTCTGCCTGCTTTTTTTTTATTCTTTGATAATAATTCAATGGCGCAAGATTTAAATAAATGTCATTGAATAGCATAATTTTTTTGAAATTTATAGGGGAATGTAGTGCTTCAAATTCTCTCTGAACTATGTGGCGGTGTCGGTCTATTTTTAATTGGTATGACGTTACTGACTGATAGCCTTAAAGAAATTGCAGGTCAGACCTTGAAGGAGTTACTGACAAGGTTTACGGCAACGCCGTTTAAAGCCATGCTGTCAGGTTTGGGTATGACATTGCTGGTGCATTCATCTACAGCAACAATTGTCGCCGCCATTGGTTTTGTCGGAGCAGGGGTACTCAGTTTCACGCAAGCCATGAGTGTGGTGATTGGTGCCAATATCGGCACAACCAGTACTGGTTGGATTGTGGCATTTTTGGGCATGAAATTTTCCATTTCCATGTTGGCATTACCGATGATTGCTTTAGGCGCTCTGCTTAAACTCATCGCTAAAGGCCAAATGGCCTTATTGGGCCTTGTGATTGCAGGCTTTGGTCTGATTTTCTTTGGCATCGATGTTTTGCAAAAAGCCATGGCGGGGTTTGCTGTACACTCAGATTTATCCTTTTTTGGTTATGACAGCTTGTGGTCACAATTGGTTTTGGTGCTGATCGGCATCATTATGGCAATGCTGCTGCAGTCCTCTAGTGCATCTATTACAGCGACTATGGCTGCCTTAGTCAGTGGTGCGATTGACTTGCCGCAGGCGCTATATATGGTGATTGGGCAAAATATTGGTGCAGTCAGCATTACCGTGATTTCGGTGATTGGCGCTTCGATCAATGCCAAACGAACAGTTGCTGTGAACGTGATTTTTAATCTCGTGAGTGCGATTGCTGCATTTTTCCTGTTAGCACCGTTTTTTCTTTGGTTGATTAAACACAGTGCATTTTTCAGCAGCATTGATCAAGTGATTATGCTCGCGATGTTTCATACAGCATTCAGTGTGTTGGGGGCATGTATGTTTATGCCAAGTCTGAAATTTTTAGAACAGAAAATTATCCAATGGTTGCCAAGTAATAATCCTGCCATTTTAGACAGTCTGGATGATGCAAGTTTGCAAGTACCTGCCATTGCAGTACAGGCCGCGGAAAAGGCGGTATATTTCAGCATATTTGAGATTTTTAAAATTCTACAAATGGTTTTTCAGACCGGTACATTACCTAGACATCAACAGTTGAATACGCTGAATGAGATTATTCAGCATATTGAGCAGTATTTAGAAAAAATAGCGATTCCTGAGCATCCTGCACTCAAACAAAAATTCTTATCATTACTGCGAGTAATGGTCTATGTACGTGTCTTACATAATGATTTAGAGCGTTTAGATAATGCCATATTGCTACGAACACAGCCGGCAATTTTTCAGTTAGCACTAGATTATTGCAATATTTTAGAAAGTTACTTTTCACATATAGAACAGTTAGCAGATCGGTCAGTCATTGAAAATCTTAGAGCCGATTTAAATCAGTTAAAAAAATGGACCAGTAGCCATCGTGCCGAAACGCGTAAAAAAGTCATGGAATATACCGAAGTAAATCAATTAAGCGCATCCAAAGGGGTGGAATTATTAGCTGCACAGCGTTGGATGGATCGCTTAATTGCACATAGCTATCGTTTCTCTAACGTGATGTATGAGCGTCTTTTAGAGGAGTCTTGATGAATGTGGTTCATCGCATTTTTTATCCAGCTGTGTTGAGGCTAAGAAATTGAATACTGTATTACTAGATTTGTCCTTTCAAGAATTATTGAGAGTCATGGTATCTGCATTAGGCTGCGGTTTATTAATCGGTTTAGAACGGGAAAGGCATAATCGTAAAGAAAGTGAACCCAGTTTTGCCGGACTGCGTTCATTTACCATTTGCGCCTTGCTTGGGGCAGTATGTTTTTTACTACATCTTGCAGTAGGTATCTTAGGTGCATTTTCAGTCACGACTTTTTGTGTTTATAGCCTGATTAAACAAAAACAGGATATTGGTGCGACCACTGAACTGGCATTTTTGATGACCTATTTGATTGGTGCATTATGTGTGTTTAATGTGCCGCTTGCTGCAGGGTTAGCGGTAGTGTTGTGTCTGATTTTAATGGGCAAGCAGTCATTGCATTATTTTGCTGGCAATTGGATTCAGCATTTTGAACTGCGTGACGGTTTGTTTTTACTGGCACTGATTTTAATTGCCTTGCCACTGATGCCGGATCAGGCAATGTGGGGCACAGTACTCAATCCATATGTGATTCTAAAACTGCTGATCATGATTTTAGGCGTACAGTCCTTGGCACATATTGCTAAACGTCTCTTGCCAAACAATAAAGCCTTGATGTTGTCATCTTTGGCATCCGGTTTTGTTTCTAGCACCGCAACTATTGCCAGTTTGGGCATGGAAGTCCGTTCAGGCAAAGCAGAAGCCAAATCTAATGCTGGTGCAGGCTTAATTTCCTGTATTGCGACCCTGTTACAGCTGCTGATTATTGTCGCAGGGATTAATTTTGCTTGGTTTAAGGTTTTATTGTTGCCTTGCAGTATTGGCATTGCAGTGCTTTTGATCATTGCCTTGATGTTAATTCATTCATCCAAAGCGACGATGGGTCAACAGGCTACACCACAAAATGATATTACGCATATGGACAGTCGGATGTTCAGCATTAAGGAAGCCTTGATCATTGTGGTAACACTGACAGTGATTCAAGCAGCGGTATATGGCTTGAATGTAGTGTTGGGTGATAGCGGTTTGATTATTGGGGCATTCTTCGCTTCTTTATTTGAAGTGCATGCCGCCATGGCAACGGTGGTGATGCAAGGAACACCACAGCAGATGACGTTGGTCTACGCTATGATGATTGGTTTGGCTGCACATGCATTTTCTAAAAGCATCAATGCATTTTTAACTGGTGGCGGGAAATATTTTCTATATTTTGCCCCCGCACAAATGCTGCATATGGCGATTTTAATGGCGGTACTTTGGATGGTTATTCAGTAAATTTAGGATTTATTTTCAATATTTTAGAATGATATTTAAGTTTTTGTTTTGTAATTCTATTTATTTTTAGCCAACTAAAAATGGCATTGCTTTTAAGAAATATGGGTAGTATATGAATTCCGTAGTTACACAAGCCTCCCCCCCGGTATATGGTCAAGTTGAGCGATATATTAATCGCGAGTTGTCAATTTTAGATTTTAATTTACGTGTCTTAGAACAAGCGGTCGATCCTTTAAATCCACTCTTAGAAAAATTGAATTTTTTATTAATTTTTTCTAGAAATTTAGATGAGTTTTTTGAAATTCGTGTTGCAACTATGTTGGAACATTTTGTTCAAGAGCGAGACATACAAACGGCTGATGGTTTATCCCCACAAGAAATTTTACATCAAATTTCGGAGACAGCACATGCTGCGATTGAACGCCAATATCAAATTTTAAATGAGCAAATTTTTCCGCAGTTAAGAGAAGAAGGCATCAGCTTTTTAAGACGTGGAGAGTTAACTCAAGCACAATCTAATTGGGTCAAAAAATATTTTCAGGAACAGGTTGCACCAGCCTTAACACCAATAAGTTTAGATCCTGCGCATCCCTTTCCACGCTTGGTCAACAAATCACTTAATTTCATTGTGACTTTGGAAGGTAAGGATGCCTTTGGCCGTCAGATCGATTTGGCAGTGGTTCCTGCACCACGTTCATTGCCACGTGTGGTGCGTTTGCCAGATGAGTTGACCGAAGGCAAAGAGCATCATGTGATGCTCTCTTCAATTATTCATACTCATGTGTCTGATTTATTTCCGGGAATGACGGCAACGGGTTGCTATCAATTTAGAGTAACCCGAAATGCAGATTTAACGTTAACTGAAGATGTTGAAGACTTAGCGGAAGCCTTAAAAGACGAACTCAGTTCACGCCGTTTTGGTCGGGCAGTACGTTTGGAGGTCAATAAAAATTGTCCAACACATATTTATGAATACTTACTCAAAGAATTCGATTTGGATACGCATCAATTGTATCGTGTCGACGGGCCTGTTAATTTGGCTCGATTGGTCTCGGATTTTAAACGCCCATATTTACGCTATGAGCCACATACTCCTGTGATTCCAAAAATACTGAAAAAATCTGCAAATATTTTCAGTGCGATGCAGAAACAAGATATTTTATTGCATCATCCTTTTGAATCATTTTCCCCTGTAATTCGATTATTACGTGAAGCCGCGCAAGATCCGCATGTTTTGGCCATTAAACAGACCTTGTACCGTAGCGGTGCAAATTCAGAAATTGTGCAAATTTTGGCTGAGGCGGCAAGAAATGGTAAAGAAGTCACCGCAGTGATTGAATTACGGGCACGGTTTGATGAAGAGTCCAATATCGCTGTTGCCAATGTTTTACAGGAAGCGGGTGCCGTGGTGGTATATGGCATTGTCGGCTATAAAACTCATGCCAAAATGATTTTGGTGGTACGCCGAGAAAATCAAAAACTGGTGCGCTACGCACATTTAGGTACAGGAAATTATCATGCTGGCAATGCCAAAATTTACACTGATTACGGTTTATTAACGACCAATCAAGATTTGTGTGAAGATGTACATCGTATTTTTCAAGAATTAACCGGTATGGGCAAAATGGTGAAGTTAAAGAAACTTCTACATGCACCATTTACTTTGCATAGTCAGTTGATGAATTTTATTGAAAACGAGATTGTGCTTGCGAAAGCAGGGAAACCGGCAAAAATTATCATTAAGGTCAATGCACTAACCGAAGTTCAATTGATTAATAAATTATACGAAGCTTCTCAAGCTGGTGTGCAAATAGAATTAATCATTCGTTCTATTTGTTGTTTACGTCCAGGCCTAATTGGCTTATCAGAAAATATTCGTGTTCGCTCAATTGTAGGGCGTTTTCTTGAGCATACTCGTGTCTATTATTTTTACAATAATGGTGATACACGTGTGTATTGTTCTAGTGCTGACTGGATGGAGCGTAATTTATTTAAACGTGTTGAAGTGTGCTTTCCTATTGAAAATACTAGACTCAAAAAAAGAATTTATCAGCAAGGGTTAGAAAATTATTTAATGGATAATCAACAAGCATGGCTATTACAAAGTGATGGTAGTTGGAAGCGTAACTCATGCATAGAAAATGAAAAGCCACATAATGCGCAGCACTTTTTGTTAAGCGTTATAAAGTAAATGCTTAACTTAAAGTTAACTCTTTTTAGGCCTATTCAACAACATTTAAGAAATTATGATCTTTCGATACAGGTGGAATGCCACTAATTTTAAAGTAGCAAGCACTTTGCCACCTTTTGTCAAATAAAGTTATAGGCAGATATAATATTTTAAGTTGTTGGATGGTCATTGTTTTTTGATTTAACACATTTAAATAGGATAAACATTTTTGGGTACTTTATATTTTGATCAAGTCTTACCTGTCCAGATGCCGAAGTTGATCTTTTTGCCTTGGTAAAAATATTTCATTTGGCTTATTTTATTTCATAGCGAATGAGTACGATGAAACAATAATGACATAATTTGAATATATCTAAATTATGTCGGTTTTCATTTGATCTAAATTTTTTAAATTCTTTTCATATCATTATATGAAAAATTTCTGTATTAGCTGATAGTAATACGGTAGAGAATAATTAAAAAACTGCTGATTAAAATGATAAGAGTAAAGGGAATTAAAAATTTATTAGATGTGAGCTTCATTTTTTCATTTTCCTATCACAAGATGCTGTTTTATATATTATAATTATACTATAAGTTATGTTGAAAATAACAAAAAATATGTAATTTTTTAACATGATTTTAAAAATTTAACTGAAATTGATAAGGGTTATTTTCGATTTTTATTTTCTCAATTTGATGAAAAAATATGAACCAATTTTCATAAAAGGTAGTATAGATTTAACTCTTAAAAAAGCAATTTTTGATATTGTTAAATTAATTTTGTTATATTTGAAAATTAGATGGTATTGAATTTGGATGGAGAGAATTCTTACTACTTCTAATTATCTTGATATTAAGTGTAAAACCAATACTTATAGGTTTTACACTTATATAGATTCTAAATCTAAATTATTTTACTGATTAAATCTTAGATCATCCCAATAACATGGCACTACAATCAAATTGTTCTCATGTAACCGTGACCATAATCGGGCACCTAAATCCCGCTGCATATTTTGGATTGTGAAATTGGAAATCAGCAGTGTAGATTTCATATTGTCATAACGACTATATAAAACCTTATGCACCATCTCCAGGCGTTTTTCATGTCGGTCATGCAGGCCATATTCATCTATCACCAATAAATCAAAACTGGAGAAATGCTCGATAACTTCCTTTTCAGAGCGTGAAGCATCTGACCAGGTGTCCATCATTTTTTGAGCAATTTCTGCACTGGTATAGTAGCGTGCAGATTTTGTACTGTTATGCAGAATGTTGCGAATGATTGACGCACTCAGATGAGTCTTTCCTGTACCTGGTGTACCAATGAGCAGCAGGTTTGGATAATGGTCAGAAATAATTTGCTGTGCAAAAGCCTGACATAGTTTTATGGCATTGTCTTGAGCAGGACATGCAACTACATAATTCTTGAAGCCACGGTCCAGGTAGCGTTTATTGAGCCCTGAGTTTTTGATTTTCTGTTGCAGCAACCGTTGTTGCAGCTCATCTGCATAGGCTGCATGTGAGCGATGGACCATTTCTTTTGCACACAATTTGCAAAGCCTGTGACCGGCGATTTCCATCAGGGGTATATGATGGGTAGGGCAGAGTGCTTCTGTTGTTTCTGCGCGAAACTGGAGCGTTTTAAGCATGGTATTCATGATTGTTCTCCTAAATCCATTTTGAATTTTCTAAAAAACTCTCATTTTTTTCTTCAAAATTTGAAGATGAAGATGAAGATGAAGATGAAGATGAAGGGCATGGTTCAAGCATGACTTGAGTAATACTCGGGCTCTTCTCAGGAGCTGCTTGAGCATTTACTTTTCGTTGCTTGGCTGATGCTTGAGCATTAGTTGCGGATTTTCCCCAACGTGCTTGAGCTGCATTTTTAGCTTTATCAGATTTCATTTGCTGATTTTGCAATGCCTGGCTTTTTAAACTGGTTAAAAAACTTGAATGAATTTGCTCAGATTCGATTTCAAACAATTCCAGGGCTATTAGCGTATTCAACAAAGTTTTAGCCTTGGTATGTTGCGATAATTTTGTGATGCTACATACCGTAGCTAGGTCATGAGGAATAGCACCGTTTTTCCAGAAATCCATCATTAACAGCAGTGCCGCACCAATTTGTTCTGCTGTCATTCGTGCAAATTTCGCCTGTAGGTCGCCAATATAGAGTGGCATCCAAATTGAAATATGTTTATGCATGTGTTCACCTTTTTTATAGGTATAGAGGGCTAAGGTCATCAATCAGATGACCTTGTATATTTATTTGATCAGGGAGCTAAGCTCATTAACCGGAGGCGAGCCTGTTGGGCTAGGTCATCGTAATGGGCTTGTCCATCATCCAGCAGTCGCTGTAGCCACAGTCTTAACGCCTGGTGATCATCGAAGCATTTGTTGATCTCCAGCAAAAACGCCAGATTGTGCAGTTTGGGAATGTGTAGCTCATGGATTAATTCACGAGCGACCGTATCCGCTTCAGGACTGACGACCACACCACCAAAGAAAGCTTTACTATTCATGTGCAAGCTCCTCTGTATTTAGTTTTTCCAGCATGGCTTCAAATGCACTGCCATCACGACGGGTAACATTGGGGATGTAACGGCTATAGACCCGGAATAGCATTTCAGTCGTTGAATGTCCCAATTGACGTGCGATCCATTCCGGATTCTCTCCTGCCGACAGCCAGAGCGTTGCTGCTGTATGACGTGTTTGGTAGGCTCTTCTAGGCTTTAATCCTAGAAAGCGCAAGATCGGATGCCAGACACGTTTATTCACCAAACGGTAATCGAGAGGTCCACCATCACGATTGCAGAAAACAAACTCTGATTTACCATTATTTAAGCTTTTCTGTTGCAGAAAGGCTTGGTAAACGCGGTCACTCATCTGGATTGTGCGGTCAGAACCATAGGTTTTGGTTCCACCCAGTTCCCCATTCACCAAGGCTTCACGAATATGGATTTCCCGACGTTGCAAGTCCACATTTTTCCATTGCAACCCATCAATTTCACTGGTGCGCATACCTGTGAAAAACCGAACAGTGTAATAAGGCTTAAAATCATCACGAACTGTGGCCAAGATTGCATGTACTTCCTTTAATGAAAAAGGCGTGACTTCAATTTTCCCTTGCTTTAAGTTCTTGATATTCTTATAAGGACTGTCAAAGTCATATCGTTCGGCAGCACTATCGAGTATCATACGAAGTGCTATCATAATCTGGTTGATTCTTGATGGTGAAAGGCATTCTTGGTTTTTCCCGTGAGTCACTTTGGCGAGGGATGAACGGAATCCAAGAATGTCTGACTTTTTGATATTAATAACCGGAATTGTGCCAAAAAAAGGAATTAAGTACTTTCTGATCACAATTTGAATTTTTTCCTTGTAGCTTGTACGCCATTCTATTTCTTTATCAGTGAACCAGATTTCACAGAACTTAGAAAATAGAGGTGTTTTTGAGCTGATTTCATTTACTCTGTTTTCTGCATTTTTGATTTCTTTCAAACGAGAACTTTTTGGAAAGTATTTAGCATAGTCAAAAATACCCAATAAGATTTCTGCCTCCATTCGTTCAATCGCTTTTTCAAGCTTTTTTCGATTTTGAGCATTGTCTTCAAGAGCGGTGGTTTCACGGCAACGGATACTTAAGTATCGAAAATCGACACATAACTTACCGTATCTAGTACGAATAGCAGCCATAATTATGTTCTCCTTACAGAAGTTGTAGGCTGTGTAGCGAGCCTAAAGTTGTTTTAGTCATATCTTCTTCAATACGCTCCCATACATATAAAATTTTGCGACCACCAAAAGGGCGAATGTAATGAATGCCTTCGATCAAAACGCTATCTTTTAACTGATTACGGATAGTACGTTCGTTATAATGGATTCGTTCCGCCAATTCTTTTGTAGTAATATAAGTAAGATTCATGTTTGTATCCTTTTATAAAGTATCACAATGGTGTTATTTAAGACCACAATGCGATAATAAATGCATTTAAGACACTATGCAAGTACTTTATTACACAATGGTGGTAATTAATGATAGTTTGTAACTTGCCAGTGCTTTTGGCAGAGCGAAGAATGAAAGTTGCGGATGTAGTTCGAGCGACTGGAATGAGTAAGACAACATTGCATAAGTTATATAATGGTCAATCGACTCGAATAGATTTTGAGACCTTAGAAAAATTGTGTGTATTACTTAATGTTGAAGTGGGTGATTTATTAAAATTTAAGAAAAATGAAGAGCAGAATGATTGATTAAAATTGAGTTTTTTGATCATAAGTAAATGTTTTAACTATGTATTTTTGGTGACCAAATTTGGTCACCATCAAAATAAAGCAAATAAAAAAATACTAAAATAGATGGAAAAAAGGGAAGTCAAGTGTATGGGGAAGGTGTTCTGATTATCTATACTGAAATTGATTAAAAAAATACCAGAATAGCGAATGAATTGATTCGTATATGATAAAGGGAAGGCACGTTTAGGGCACTTTTGGTCACGCAGCGAGCTTATACAATACTTTTTCTAAAATTTTTAGAGCTTCTTCCAAAGCTGGAACATATAGGTTTTAGAAAAAATATTATTAATAATCAACAAGAAAAAAGCCCCCATCTTTCGATGAGGGCTTTTTGAATCTGGAGCGGGAAAGGAGACTCGAACTCCCGACCCCAACCTTGGCAATGTTCACCGACATAAATTACATTAAATATATTAAAAGTACATTAAAATAAATACATATAAAACAAATACTTAATTCCTTAATATTTAATGGTGTAATTTAAAGTAGGGTAGGGTAAGAAGAAGTTGGTCACTTTAATATGCATTAAAATTCAACAATAATAACCAACATAAAATATGCTTCTATTTTTTATTATTTTTATTTTTTACTATTTGATAAAAATTATTTAGCTGCTGAGGAGTCCTGAATTTGGTAAGCAGCAATAGTCAAACAAATTGACCTAGATTCTTGGTAAGCGTCCGCTGAGCCCCATCGCTATTTTTTAATTTGAGTTGGGTTTCCATCGGTGTGGCAGTAATTCTTCTATTTGGGTCACTTTCAGTGTCGGCAGCCTTTTCAGCACATCACTTAAATAGGCATAGGGATCTAGCCTATTCAGTTTTACTGACTGGATTAAAGGCATGATGTTCGCCGCTCGCTGACCAATGCGCAGTGAGCCAGCAACCAGCCAGTTCTTACGTCCCAACGCCCAGGGGCGCATTTGGTTCTCCACCCCTTGCGAAGCAGTGCTTCTTGTATCAGTAACCCACCGTTGATTAGGCTGCGTTGGATTAAATCGGTGGCTACTCAACAGTCGCTCTTTACGAAGTCTCGCACATCATAACGCAATAACTTTGTCAGGTTTTCTGAATCTTAAATCCATAATATTGGGTCTTATGTTTAGATATGGCTATTAAGCCACAAAATAATGGAGTTATAAAATGTGTCGGTTGATCGGTAAGAAGGTGCTTTATTGGCCTGATTAGATCCTATTAGATTAAAGAAGTCTAATTAGACATTTAAAATCTAATGGAATCTATTGCAATGAACCAATCGTTGCTGCTTAATTGAGATGACTATCATCAAGATTTCCCCAGTCAAAATGATAAGCTACCATAGCAGTTATCAGACTCAACGTATTTACGGGTTCTAATTATTTGTAAATATCTGAAAGTCTGGATGCAATTTTTTCCAATGTTCTCTTAGTTTTTCTTTATGAGCGGAAATCATAGGTAAGTCTAGTAATAGCGCTGGCCATACTGACCGTGCTTTGTCCATGATCTCGTGAAGTTGTTTTTCAATTACACGCCATGGAACACCGACTTTTTCTGCCCATTGTTCAAAGTGTTTCATCTCAACTAAATACCAATCTTTATTTTTGGCAAGATTCAATGCGAAGTGACGCTCATTTTCAATATATACACTGGTCATCAATATATCGTATGCGGGAGATAATCTTGGTATTCTTTTATCGTGATAAATCATACTCCAGTTCTTTAAGTGTGCATCTCCATTGGCGAGTAAAATATTTATGAGTAAACGGCTGGCAAATTGCTGAATATCAATAATTTTGTTATCTGAATACTGGTAAATGATCTTGCCTATCTGCTCATAATTTGTGGTGCTGTATTTCTGATGTGGATATGCACCAAAGATCTGAGCAAAATCTTCAATATGAATAAGCTCTGTAGTGTTAGCAGTACTCTGTCTATCGAATCTCTTAATTGCAAAAGCATATTGCTCTTGGGGTAAATTTAATGGTGGAAGGTCTTGTAATAGTGCCATATCCACCAAGCAAATCTCAGGGACATCTATTCCGACCATTTTGGCAAGGGTCATCATAGAATATTCATTCAGCGGAACAAAAGCATGTCTGGAGGAAGGAGTTTTGATAATCCAATCCCCGAGTAGACTGGATTCTGTTGCCTGCGCTAATGTAAAACGCCCGTCTTTGGCTTTCATGGAAAACTTCATTTGGACGCCGGCTAAGGAAAACTTATTATCTGTTCGAATCTCTTGTTTTAAGATCTGATCTGGATTCGAGATCTGAAGCTTGAATTTTATTTCATCTGGGATTTCTTCTGAATCTAATGGGGTCGCAATGAGTGCTCCAGGTAAGTCATGACCTAAAGCTGCCAATAACTGAAATTCATTGTCTATATGGATTTTGAGGCTTTGTGCAATCAGTTCGCGTAATGCGCCTTCTGGTAACAAGTTTGATAGCAAGGGGTGTAAGCGCTGATGTGTAACATAGGTCTTTTCTAAAATCTTATCTGCTTGAGGATACAAGGGGGAAGTAAGCAGGCTCAAGGTCGGGCGTTGCTGATCAAATCGGAAAGAATCCGTAAAAACCAGAATACTTTTTCCGCTCTGAAATCCTGCCAAGTATCCAACGACAGCGTGATGTAATGTTAATTCCAGGACGGCAACAGTATTCATGGTTCCTCTCCTCCGAGAAGACCCTTCCATGGGTTAGTCATTAAGTCATCCTGATCTTCAATAGTGACTTTAATTTCATCATTCAATAATTGTCTGATCAAATGAACCTTATCATCAGGGATGAGCATCAGTTGAGCATTTAATCCTGCCGCTATAATTTCTAAGGTCTCTAATCGAGGGTTGCCCTGACTTTCCAGTTTTTGGTACTGCTGTCTTGAAATGCCTGTACGTGATTGCATATCAACTTGCTTTAAGCCCAATTGGGTTCGTCTTTTTTTGATTTGCTGAAGTAAAGACTTATTCATTGTAGATACATTTATTGCTTTTAGGTCCTGTAAGAAACATATTAGTTTCTTTTTTTTTGAAAAGCAATTTATGATTTTATCATTTCGATCTGTAAAACAGCCCTAGCTACGTAGTGATCTGAAATGACTCTGAAAATACAGTTAAAATTTGCATTCGGACCCGCATCCTTTGTGATGGCCAGTTATTTTGATGCCAAGGAGACCCACCCATTTAGAATTTTAAAAGCGGCTTTACGTTTAATTATCTTATGGATTGAAAATTGGGTTAGTGTCAATATATCGAAAATTATAAAACGATATTATTGTGTGATTGTTCTACAATATAGCCTAGAGCTTTATAACTTTTACTCCTTCTCTGGAACATTTTGACAAATATTGGATGGTTAACATCAACATAATCATATACCTGAACTTCAAATTTACCTTCATTTGATCTATGAATACGCCCAACATATTGAGCCAAAGTGCCTTTCCATGAAATCGGAAATGCCAAGAACAAGGTATCTAAACGAGGAAGATCAAAACCTTCACCAATGTATTTTCCCGTGGCAATCACAACATGAGCATCATCTAAACTTTGTTTTTCTTTTATGTTTTTTGTATGGCTCATACCTCCCTGTAAAATAGATGTTTTATACCCTAAATCATTCAACTTATTTCTAAGACTTTCGGCATGTTTTCTACGTTCAGTTAAAATTAACGGGATCTGACCATTTTGAATACAATGAGAGACATCTTTAATAATGGCATTATTACGTTCTGTATCTTCAGTAAGATGTTGCATCAGCTTTGAAATATGTGGTTTATTTTCGGTACCAAAGAAAATTTCTGGGAATTTACCTTCATAATTTACTTTTATTAATACTTTCTTAAGCTGGGTATGATTGTTGGATTTCGCTTTGTATACAATAGAACCAGCTTGCATGAAAATAATGGGTTGATGCCCATCTTGACGTTCTGGTGTAGCTGTTAACCCGAGAATGTAGTAAGGACTGACTTCACTGAGAAGAAATTCATAGCTTGGTGCAGATAAATGGTGGCATTCATCTACGATAATTTGTCCATAGTTAAAGGCGATAGGTTTGATTGAATTATTTACACGGTTGATTAGACTTTGATATGTTGCAATGTCAATTTGATTAGACGGTTTGGCCTTTCCACCTTGTATTGTACCAATTTCGACATCGGCTAAAAATGAATGTAATCGTTCTTTCCATTGAGAAACAAGTTCTTTGTTATGAACAATAATGAGTGTATTTGTTTGGCGTTTGGCAATGATAGAGATTGCAGTAACAGTTTTTCCAAAAGCCGTTGGTGCATGTAGAATTCCAACATCGTGTTCAATGATTTTTTTACATGCCATTTCCTGTTCAGAGGATAATTCGGTAAGTAGATTTATATTGACTAATATGTTGCCTTTAGTACGTTGATCTTTTATTTTAATTTCAATATCTTGTTGATTAAGCAAGTGAATTGTCTCTGTTAGACATCCTCGTGGTAAACTGAGATATTGTCCTTCAAGGCGGGCACAGCATATGTGTCTTGGAATTCCTGTCGTTGAAAAACGCATTGCTTGTGCTTTAAAAAAACGAGGGTTGGAGAAAGTGGCTAATCTTTTTAATTGCGCTATCAATTGAGAGGGTAATGTCTGAATTGGAATGTGAATCATATTTGCGAATACCAATTCAATAGCATCTGGACATCCCGCGATCTTTTGATTTTTTTTAGGAATATTTTTTACCCATGGAACCTCATGGTCAACATCTGTTTGATTTTGTTCGATGAAGTTGTACCCTAGTTCATTCACAATATTATTAACTTCAGAAGAACTCATTAATTCAGTTTGTTGTAAAACAGTCCATGGATCAGTAAAGACATCAAAGTTACTGTCAATAAAGCTACTATTTCCTAGCGCTCTTGCATGCTTTTGTAAGGGTAATGCTATTAAATTTCCAAATCCGCCTGCTGGCATGTGATCTTGATTTGGAAACATACGATCATAAGATTCAAAATCTAGAGCTGGATAAAGTTCCATGGCCTTATCCAGAATACCTGCACCCATTAAGCGAGCTTGCTTAGCTGCAATTGGTTCAGAGAAAAATATCCAAACATGTGCGCCATTACCTGAACGAGAGCGCTCAACCAAAAATGGTATATTTAGAGATAGGCACGCTTCAGAAAATGCAGTTACACAATTTTGCCAATCTGATTTATCAAAATCTACTGCGAGTAACCTACATTGATCTGTTGCTAATAGTGGGTAAATGCCTATAACTTTCTGTCCAGTTAAATGAGAATAAAGAACTTCTGGTGTGATGGGTAATAGTTGACGGCTTTTACAGTCCGAACATTTAATTTGAGGTTTGTAACAAATGCCATGTTTCCACTCATTTGCACAAGCAACAGAATAACCAGATTTTCCACTGCTATTTTCCCAACGATAAGCAAAGGTATCAGTTCGTCCAATAAACCTTTGAGAAAATAATAAAAGTCTTTCTTCTGCTGATAAATAATTCTTATTTTTTTCTTCAAGCGATATAAGTTTTTCTTTTTCTTGATAAAGGCTTTGATATTCATTTTGTAATAATGTGATTTGGTCTAAAATTTGCTGTAATCTGACAGCAATTTCTTTTAACTTATTATTCACTGATTTTTCCTAAAACACTGCTATTACTGTCCTAATATCAAATCTTAAATTAAAGAGTTACAATATAATAAATCAATTAGTTTTCAAAATATTATACAAAATTATTTATATGCATTAATTTCTTTAAAGTTTAGCCCGAAGACCTTCCAGCAATTGTAAAACAGAGGCCAATCCCTGAGGGTTCTGAATCTGTTGTATTGGAATGCCACTCATCAATTTATTGGGTGATTTCATAAAATGCTACATCCAGGCTGTATCCCCACTTGTCAGAGCATCCAGTGATGTGGTAATGCGGATTAAAATGAGGGCGATTTCTCCCTGTTTTGAAGTGGGACCAGCTTAAAAAACACGTTGTCTAAAAATTTTTAGAACTTCAGCCAAAGCTAGAATATATGGGTTTTAGAAAAAATATTATTAATAATCAACAAGAAAAAAGCCCCCATATTTCGATGAGGGCTTTTTGAATCTGGAGCGGGAAAGGAGACTCGAACTCCCAGAGAGTTGGAATGTAGGTAATGATGGACTGAATAGCCACCAAAATTCTGGAGCACGCCCAGCCATCGGGTGATGCATCATATATATGACTTGGTAATCCCATGTGCTGTGTAGGAAAGTTTTTTCTTAATGGGTCACCTTTTTATGGAAGTAGGTAAGAGGAAAGCTCTAAACCTTTACGGATCGCTTCAGCACTGTATTCAACGGCAATTAATGGTCGACCTGTGATTGCTGTTGAGGAGACCAATGTACCCTAAAGCCAATATTCACCCCATCCATTGTAGTAAACATTAAATAAACTAGTTGATCGGTAAGAAGGTGCTTTATTGGCCTGATTAGATCCTATTAGATTAAAGAAATCTAATTAGACATTTACAATCTAATGGAATCTAATACAATCTATGGTAATAAATAAATCATTGCCGAGTAATTAAAATGATGACCATCTCCAATGACCCTTGGCACTTTCCACGTACAGAACTGGCGAAACAAATTTTAGGCATGTTTGAGACTGGACTAGCTAGTTCTCTGACTTTTTTTGCCCCACGCCGGATGGGAAAAACTGAATTTTTACGAAAAGATATTACGCCTCTAGCTGAACAGCTTGGATGGCGCGTTTTTTATTTCAGTTTTTTAGATGCAGGCCTGCATAGTGAAGGGCAGTTTGTAAAAGCTCTTGATGAGTTTTCAAAACAAAATGGCTTAATGGGGAAAGCCACACCTTGGATTAAAAAAATTGGTTCTTTAATTACAGAGGTTGCAGGGGTAAAAGCTGAAGTGACACTTCTACAAGGACAAGTGAATTCCAGTATTTTGTCTAGCATTACTAAACTGGCTCAGCAGGGGAAACCTATTTTACTGTTACTTGATGAGATTCAGGCTTTAGCTAGTTCAAAATATAAAACCACGATTGCCAGTTTACGTACCGCTTTAGATATGCATAAAGAAACAATAAAGGTGATTTTTACTGGTTCAAGTCGAGAAGGCCTGAGACAAATGTTTTCTGTAAGTAGTGCTCCATTTTTTCATTATGGACAGAATTTACCTTTTCCAAATCTAACAAAAGCATTTACAGATCATCTGGCAGATGTATTTAATCAAACAACAGGACGTAGTTTGAATAAAGAAATTTTATGGCATGCTTTTTTAGATATGAAGCAAAGTCCTCAACTAGCAAGATCATTAGTGGAGCGTTTAGCCTTAAACCCGATGCTGGCTATAGATTTTGCAAAGGAACAGCTTATAGCCGATACAATGGGGCATCGTGACTTTTCGGGATTATGGGGGGAGTTTAAGTTATTAGAACAGCTAATTTTAAAAGCCATAGCGGAATCACAAGTTGAACTTTATAGTAGTCAATTTAGACAACATCTGGCTGATTCCATTGGTGTAGATAACATTGCGGTATCAAGTATTCAATCGGCCCTACGTTCTTTATCAAAAAAACAAATTATTTTTAAACCAGAAAATGGTATTTATGAAATCGAGGATGCTCTTTTTAAAGAATGGATTATGGATGAAGCATAATTTTGAAAACTCACTTGGATAAAAATAATACTTTACCACTATAATAAGTATATAATAGGCAAAACCGCCTATACTTTACTATTTAAATAGAATTATGAATGATTTTTGCTCTGTCCAAATATTTCTGAATAATCAATGGATCGATTGTGCCACTATTGAAGTAATAGGTGAAAAAGCTAAAGGTTGGAAAGCTAGCTGCGGAACATATTATTCAATGGATTATGCAATTGAACATATGGGGTTACGAGATGGTCATGCTGTTTCAAACCATTATCCGATTAATTTAGAAAGCAATATTGAGCCTACGTGGCCAGCTTTTCTAATTGATCTATTACCTCAAGGATATGGTCGAAAAGAACTATTAAAAAAACTTGGTCGCCCTGAGTATGAAGAAGAGTCGGCAGATTGGTCATTGCTTAAAGTAGGAGCGAGCAACCCTATTGGTAACTTAAGAATAAAAGAAGCTCATGAATGGCTTTTAACCCAACATTCAGATCAGTTAGTACAAGGATTTTCAATACAGGAAATTATCGAACGTAGTGAAGAGTTTCTTGAGTCATTATCATCTTTTGGACTATTTATCTCTGGATCATCAGGTGTTCAAGGTGAGTGGCCAAAACTATTACTCACACAAGGTCATGATGAGTTATTTTATCTTGATCATACGTTACCTGATGAAATGGCTAAACAGCACTGGTTGGTTAAATTTAGCCGAGGAACAGATCAACGTCTAAACAAAATTTTGAATCAAGAACCCTTATATATGCAAATAGCAGCATATTTAGGATTGCGAGTATTTAGACCTCTAGAATTACATGGAAGAACTTTATTTATTCCACGTTTTGATCGGCAAGTGGTTGATAACCGTGTTGAAAGAATAGCCCAAGAAAGTTTAGCTTCTTTCAGTGGAAAAGCGGGCTTCGGAGTAAAAATGTCTCATAACGAAGTTTGCAAAATTATAATGAATTGCTGTACGGATCCAGAAACAGAAATTCTTGAATATGTAAAAAGAGATTTAGCCAATATCGCTTTAGGAAATAAAGATAATCATACCCGTAATACAGCATTTCAAAGGTTTAATAATGATGATATTCGATTAACGCCTTTATTTGATTTTGCCCCTATGTGGTTACATCCAGATGGAATCGCAAGATCTACTCGATGGGAAAAAGACGATAATAACTGGGCTTCAATTGCTCATCAAATTGTAGAATGCAGTTCTTTAACCATAGAACAAATAAAATCTTTATTTTCTGAACAATTACCTTTGTACCAAGGGCTTTTACTCCAGATGAAATCTATCGGGATAGATGATGAAATTCTAGAAAATTGTGCATATCGCATTGAAGGTATTTGCGCACAATTACAGGAAATTTGTTATGGATAAACGTTTTATTCCACTCTCTCAAATAGAGCAAATTAGAAAAAGACAATATGTCTTAGAACAGATTCAGCTTAATCCAGACTGGCCAATACATGTCATTGCAAAATTCATTAGAACAGAGCTGCATCTGACATTACATGAGATGTCCAAGATCACTAAAATTTCGCTTCAAACTTTACAGAAGCTAGAGCGATCAGATGCAAATCCAACCTTAGAAACAATGCTAAAACTTTTAACCCCATTTGGTTTAAAATTAACTGTCGTGAAGAAATGATTACTTTCTATCAGAATATTTTCGACCTCAATGATCTGTTTAACTTCTCGGATTTGATTGTCTTTACTCATAATATTCCTATTGAGTGAGTCCAATCTATGCTCAGGTTGAGCAGTTCGGCTACTGTTCTGAAATGACAGCTTTGTCCGTTATAATTGTATAAACATTTTTAGTGTCTGGTAATCATGTCCTCATTGATCAATTTTCTATCTCGCTTTAGTACCGCAACTATTCAGCGCAGTCTTAGCTACGCTAAACACATTGATAGGGAAACGGTTGAGTTCTTTGAGGAAAAAGACGATGTCACAATGTATGCCCAAATTGAAGGGACAGATTATTACGATACTGCAATTACCTATAATCTTAAAAAAGACCGTTTAATCGATGACGACTGCACTTGTCCGGTTGGATATAACTGTAAACATGCTGCTGCTTTAGCCAAATTATTTTATCAAGAATATCGAGAAGGATATCGGAAGAGCTATGTTGACTCTCAGTCATCATCTCACACTCAAAAAGATCGGGTTGCAATTAATCAAGCACAACGCTGGTTAAGTGAGTTTAAGCAGTATTTACAACATACCCAGTTAGAGCAGCAAAAGACAACGAGTAATTATTTACTTTATTATTTAGACCAGCCTTTAGGTCTATTCGGGTTAAAACTTGAGGTTCGCAAAGGTAGGCGTAATAAAAGTGGGACGATCACAGGTGTCAGTTCTTATACTGAATATGGCAATATTCTAAAAAAACGTCTCTCTTTGCCTGATGGGAAGCGACAATTATTTAATCAAATTTATTATTATGCCAAGCTCAATCAGAATGAGTTTTCTTATGGAAATAGTCTTGATATATCAGGCATTGTTTTAGAGCATTTTAAATCTTTCATTCAGAGTGGCGATGTCTATTGGAAACAAAAAAGTGATGCTCCACTTACATGGTCAGAACAAAGCTATCAGCTTGAATTTTCTTGGCAAAAGAGCATTGAAAAACAGACTGAGCACTTAGATTTTGAGTTGGTCAATGGAAATGTTCGACTCAATTTAAAATCAAATCCACATCTTCAAATTCTTGTAAGTCAGCCACTTTGTTATATCGATATTCACAAGAATACGGTAGGGCAACTCTATAGTGAATATACATCGGATTTACTGTACTACCTTTGGCGGATGCCAGAGATGCCTGCGACGGTTTTGACTGAGTTCGAGCAGCTTACCCATCAATCTACAACGATACATAACTTGCCGAAACCTGGGTTTCTTCAAGAGATTGAAGTCTTACAGGGTAATCCCCAGCCAATTTTACGCTTCGGTGTTTTAGATAAATTTGATTGGAAATGGGAGGAGTCTGTTTGTGCTGAAATTGAATTCTCCTATGCAGGCGGGCGAATAAAAGCAGGTACATCAGGTGACAGTTTTATTGGTGAGCAGCATGGCAAAATGGTGCGACAGCTTCGGGACTTAGTTCAGGAACAACAGGCAATCCAGCGTTTACAGCTATTGGTCGAATCACTGGAGTGGGTGAAAGATCTGAGCAATGAACAGCAATTAAAACTTGATAAACAACGTCTCGATTCTATGGTTTTTGCTTTCTATGGAGACTGGATCAGGCAACTCATGCCCATCAATCAAATTGAGTTGATGGGCTGGCAGATAGAGCATCTGGAAAACAGCCCCTTTAACCTGCAATATGTAGAAAATTTAAATATTTCCATCACTGAATCTGAAAGCCAGCAGGACTGGTTCAATATCGGGGCGACGGTTCAGGATAGTGCAGGCAATTGTTATAATTTGCTTGATGCGCTCGTAGCTTTGGTGCGAGAAAATCCTGATTTACTTGATCCGCGGACTTTTATTCATCTGCATGACAGTCAAATTTTCACCCTGAAAACTGCAGTGGATCAACCTGATTTGGCTCTATCCGCCAGGGACATTAAGCCGGTATTGTTGCATCTGCAGAGCATTTTACAGCAAGAAGAGCGCAGTATCGATCGCTATGATGCGAGTCAACTATTAGAATTACAGCATAATCTTGGGATGACATGGCAGGTCAGTGACCAGCTGCAGCAATTTGTACAGAAATTCAAACAAGGCTATCAGCAACAACTGCCGACACCACAAGGTTTTCAGGGGGAATTGCGTCCATACCAGCAGCAGGGCTTAGGCTGGTTACAGTTTTTAAGGGAAACCCAGCATGGCGGGATTCTGGCAGATGATATGGGCTTGGGGAAAACAGCACAAACTTTAGCGCATTTACTCATGGAAAAGCAGGCTGGACATTTGCAGGACAGACCTGCACTAATTGTTGCGCCAACATCGCTGATGCATAACTGGTTCAAAGAAGCGCAGAAATTTACCCCTGAGCTCAAGGTACTGCTGCTACAGGGCCCCGACCGCCATCAGTATTTTGAGCAGATTCCGCACTATGACATTGTGTTAACCACCTATCCGCTCTTGGCGAGAGATGAAGAACAACTGAAACAATATGAATATCATCAACTCATTTTGGATGAAGCACAGAATATCAAAAATCCGCGTGCCAAAGCTGCACAGGTGGTACGGCAATTAAAAGCACGACATCGTCTATGTCTAACCGGTACACCTATGGAAAATCATTTGGGTGAGCTGTGGGCACTATTTTATTTTCTGATGCCAGGATTTTTATAT
>NZ_JBIQOC010000048.1:0-40113 GCF_044130295.1 Acinetobacter uliginosus
GGAATTATTTAGACCAATGATCAAAAACTTCATTGATGACTTTATTCTCGATAAAAATCATCTGCTACCACAGAGAATCTATAAATAATACTGCGTAAGTCCTAATTTATTCTAATATTAACGACTTAAAAATTCGGTCGATAGTCAAAACTCTGTGTAGCTGCCAGATCGCGGAAGGGGCGAATGGCTTTTTTACCGAGTGACAGGGTATTGACGATGTTATTGGGAAAAATCTGAATATTGTTATTAAACAGTTCAACATTGCGGTTAAAAATGGTAATCGCTGCCCCGACATTTTCATTCTGTTCTTCAATTTCATTCATCATTTTTAGATAAATTTCATTGGCTTTCAGCTCAGGATAGTTCTCTACCACGACATTGAGACTCTGCATTAATTCCTTATTCAGGCTTTCAACGCGTTGCAACTGGGCAACATCGGCATTGTTTAAATTGAGATTTAAAATATTCTGCCGCAGTTCGGTCACTTTTTCCAAAGTGCCTTGTTCAAAATTGGAATATTGTTCAACCAAAGGTTGCAAGCCATCCAGAACTTTAATCTTCTGACGCTCATAAGTTGCCACATCTGACCAGGAACGAATAGAAGCATTGTGATGACGCACAATATTATTGCGAATCATGATACAGGCTACAATCACGGCAATAATCAACAATAAAAAAATCAATAACCCCATTTATTTGTCCCCAAATATTTACAAGATTGTTATTTTAAAAACTGCGTTAAATCACGCTGTAAACTTTCCAGATACGGTAGTTTAAAAGTACGCAAGTGTCCACGTAATGCAGAAATATCGTGAATATTTTTTGCCCGGCTTGAAATATGAAATAAATCGGCCGGTCCTAAAAAACATAAGATATGGCTATCAGGATGGAAAATTAAATCGCCTTGACGCTGGGCAAAAAATTCATCGAGCCTCAACACAAATGCAGGCGTGAGCAGTTTTGCCATCTGCATTTCATCGCTACCAAAAATATTCAGTTTCTGGTTGACTTGAATATCACTGGTATGCCACGGAAAACTGTAAGGATAATAAAACTCCTTGTTGGCCGTAGTGACTGCCACACCGTGTACTTCCACATCAAAAACAAATACACCCCATAAATCTTTGTGTACTTCACTCACCTGTACTTCATTGCCGTCTTTATTACGAATCCGGATTTCATTGACATAATGGTATTGAAACACCATCACCTGATGCTGTTTGCCTTCATCATCGGTCCATTGGGTGCTGGCGTAATAAGGAAAGTCATTGGCAATGCTGCCCTGATTAAAGACCGGAAATAAACGCTTTAAATGGGCAATAAATAAAACCGGTTGCAGGGGAACAGAAAAATGTTGCGGCTGTTGCTGGAAGGCAAGATTGTATTTTTTAGCAATACTTTGCTGTTCCAGATATTCGATGACTTCATCAATGGGCTTGCTTTCTTCATAACTAATATAAGCCCAGAAAATCATAAAAAAACCGCTGATCAGACTGATCTGAATCCAGATATTACCGGGGTGGATAAAAATCAGCAGGATAAAAAACAGTCCTGCTGCTGCCAGAAGTAGCGGGAGGACATTTTCAAACTTGAGCACGATCGGGGCATTCCAGGGATGCAGTGCATCTAAAATATCCTGATGCGTCTGAGCCTGGCGGGCAATCTCCCAAAGCCGCGCAATATTATTAAAAACCCGTTCATTTTTTTTACGTCGAATATGAATCGAATATTTAACAGCATCGAGCGGCATGGCGTACTTCTTATTATCAACAATAATTAAGGTGTGATTTTATCAACCAGCATGGCATCGCCATAACTGAAGAAACGGTATTTGGCTTCTACCGCATGATGATAGGCAGCTAAAATATTATCACGATTCGACAATGCTGAAACCAGCATCAATAACGTTGATTCAGGAAGGTGGAAGTTGGTAATCAGACGATCAACTACCTTAAACTCGTAACCCGGGTAAATGAAGATTTGCGTATCGCCCGTCCAGCCTTTTAATTCACCGCCATTGGCCTGTGCGGCGCTTTCAGTGGCACGGGTTGCAGTTGTACCGACAGCAATGACTTTATTGCCACGCGCTTTGGTGGCTTTGATCAGCGCCATAGATTCATCAGACACATCACACCATTCACTGTGCATGATATGGTTTTCAATATCATTGGTCCGTACCGGAAGGAAGGTTCCTGCACCGACATGTAAGGTCACAAAGGTTTTCTGGATGCCTTTTTCTTCAAGTTTTTTCAACAAAGCTTCGTCAAAATGCAGACTGGCAGTCGGGGCCGCAACACTGGCCAGTTTAGTTGGGTCATTAAAAACGGTCTGATAACGCTCGGTATCAATTGATTCTGCTTCACGGTTGAAATAAGGCGGAATTGGCAAAGCACCATATAAATCTAGAACATTTAAAATGGGCTGAGAAAACTCGACAATAAACAGGTTTTCATGACGACCTTTGACTGTGACTTTTACTTCATCTGGACCAATGAACAATTCTGCGCCTTCTTTTGGCGAGTTACTGGCTTTAATATGGCAATGCGCAATGAACTTGTCCAACATGCGTTCCACCAAAACTTCAACCGCACCCCCAGTGGCACGTTTACCTTTCAGACGTGCTTTCATGACCTTGGTATCATTCAAAACCAGCAAATCACCTTCATTCAGTAAATTTAGAATATCTGTAAATTGATGGTCATGATATTGACCTTGAGCATCAAGATGCAAAAGGCGTGAAGCACTACGGGTTTCAAGCGGGTAACGGGCGATCAGCTCGTCAGGGAGATCAAAGTTAAAGTCAGAAAGTTGCATCTTCAATGTATTGAAATAAGAAAAACATCAGCATTATAGGCTGGAAAAGCACAAAACTGATGATATGTGATGTTTTTTAAAACAAAGTTTTTGATTTTGATTTAAAATTGAGCGATCGGATAAATTAGATAATTGACAATTTCAAGTTTGAGAGTAATATAGCCACCACAAGCTGATCAGCTTGCAACACCTTTCCCGAGGTGGTGAAATTGGTAGACGCGGCGGACTCAAAATCCGCTGTCAGAGATGACGTGTCGGTTCGAGTCCGACCCTCGGGACCAGAATTCAGAATAGAAATATTCTCAAAAGCCCCGAAGCCTTTATATGACAAGGCTTCGGGGCTTTTTCGTTTCTGGCGTTTGGGTTTTTTTCAGGTATTTTCGGGTAATTTCAGGTATAAGTTTCCACACATTTTCCACATTCTAAAGATGTGTTTTTTTGATCTAAGTTATTGGGTTCTTTTAACTTTATGAGCTTATCTATTTATAAACAGAAAAATGGAAGCTGGAGAGCTGACCTTGAAGCCTATGGCCAAAGAAAAAGTAAAGTTCTCAGTTCTAAGGCGGAAGCTAAAAAGTGGTCAGAAATTCAAGAGCGCGAATTCTTTTTAAACTACTCAACTGATCAGGCACTTAACAGAGATATTGTCATCACTGTTCATGAGGCATTGAGCCGTTATGCAAAGGAAGTTTCTTTATATAAAAAGACGGCCAAAAAAGAGATCCAGCGCATCACTTATTATCAGAATCATTTGCCGTATGTTGATTGGCCATTAATTAATTATAAATCTGAATTTTTGAAGCAATGGGAAGATTCAGTTATGAAGAGGTCTATTAAGCCACTGAAGGCCTCCAGCATTTTGCGAGATTATTCAACACTTTCGGCATTCTTTAACTGGTGCAGAAAAGATAAGAATTGGATTGATTTTAATCCTGTTGAAAATGTACGGAAGCCCAAAAAGCCGCCGCATCGTGAAAGAAGGACTGAGTTAGATGAATTGCAAGCCATTTTAGCAGCATTAAAATATTCACCAGGATCTGTGCCTGAAACAAAGATGCAAGAAGTTGGGCTAATTTGGCTTATTGCTATGGCCACGGGGATGCGGTCGGGTGAAATCGTGAATAGGCCGCTGGATGAGGTTTTTCTGCAGAAGCGATATGTCTTTTTGCCGAACACAAAAAATGGCACTTCTAGAAAAATTCCTCTTGATGATTTTGCGCTGCAGCTTTGGACATTGGCCACTAAGATTGAAAGAAAGTCATCTTCAAAAGTTTTTACGATCAATGATGCGTCAAGAGATGCATTATTTAGAAAAGCCCGGAAGCAAGCTGGATTGGAAGGTGCTGATATCACATTTCATGATTCGCGGCATGAAGCAGCAAGCTTAATGGCCAGGCGCGTAAAAAATGCATTAACGCTGTGCAAGATTTTCGGCTGGAAGGATCCGAAACAGGCTTTGACTTATTACAACCCTACGAATGATGAAATTTTAGAAGAATTAAATATGTCGTCCGGGTTAAGCAAACTAATGTCGTAAAAAAGCCACCTTGCGGTGGCATTGATTTGATTAGTGGTACTGGATGTGTTTTTTATCAAAGGCCATGCCAAAATCTATGACATCTTTTGCTTTCCAGCGTGAAACTGTTCGTTCGCCATCTTTGGAGGTCGGCAATTGCCGGCTTGGCGGAAAATATTGATTTTGGATAATATTTTTTTTTGTGTAATCTTCTGAGTAATTGAAATACTTAGCAATATCTTTTTCACTCCATAATTGATGCTCGACAGGCAAAACCAATTTTGCATCAAGATGCTTCATAATTTTTAATAGAACTTTATCTAAAATATTTTCATTTATCATAAATTCACTCCATCCAACGTACACAATCAGGTGTTGAACATTTCGCATGTATATGGCCATTATGAGGGCTAATTTGATAGCTCATTTGTCCATTGGTACAGATTGGGCATGCCATTTCACTTTGAATAATCAGCTGCGGTTTAACGCAACCATGTTTGTCAGTTATGGCCTTACGTGCGGCTATAATATTTTCAAAATTCATCCAGCTTGCCTCTCGTTAATTAAATTTGTTTCCTGACGATTTAAAAGAGCAATTTTTGCGTATACAGCTCTGCAATCTCTACCCAACACATCTGCAATAAAATGCAAAGGGTAGTTATCTTTTAATAAAGAAGATAAAACTCGTTCTTCACATGGCCACCATCCACCACGGACAACTTTAAAAACTTTACGTTTCATTATTTATGCTCCTATAACTGCGTTGCTTGGGATATTTGCCAATCTAATAATTTGAATTTTCGCCCAGCGTTTTCGATGTTCAATCTCGCATTCAGATAGCGGAACCAAATAATTGAATTGAGATGTTCGCTTACAACAAACGTGCGGCAGCTTTTTATTCGCTTTGAAAAAGTTCGGGTGAATCTGCTCCGGTGTTAAAACTGCATTGGATAGGTAAGGTCCATTTAGCATGATTGAGCCCCCGGTTTTACAGGCTCGAATTCAAATGCATCATCGTCAACATAATTGTCGAAATTCAGTTTTGTGATTTCAAAAGATTCATGCCCCCAACCTTCTTCATGAAAAATTGAGTTGATTCCCCAACTTGAAGCATGATCCGAACTGACAACGTCTTTCCCTCCATAGCAAGCCCAAAAAACTTTTCGGCCGATCATTTTTAAAATGACAGCAACGATATCGCCATTATTTTTTTTGAGCCGGTATTCACTGTTCGACCAAAAATTATTGTGTTCATGAAGTTCTTCATTCGTACACTTGATGATGACAGTGAATTCCAAATCACAGGTAAATTCATGAACTGAGTCTAATTTCACTTTATAAGTGCGTGGTTCACACTGCAGATAAGCTGGAATTTCCGCTTGTGATGTTTCTACGTTAGAATCGTTTTGCATAATTGCTCTCCAGTAGTTGTGTGACACATACAGAAGTGGCCGCTTCTGTATGTGTGCTTGTTAAAAATTAGTGAAAAGGTTTTGAATTTTTCTGTTCAGACATTTTTGTCTTTATTGCATCCAAAATAAGCAACTTTAAAAGTGCCGGGAAAGCCTCTTCAAACAGGTTTGGATTTGGCTCAAGTTTTGGAAATTCAGGTAGATTCAGCTGTGCATAGAAGTCATCTGCGTAAGCCCACTGGTGAATCAAATGTTTTTTCACATCACCTTTGCGGGTATGAAATTCATCATGATTTTTGCAGTACTTCACACCAGCCATAATTTCTTGATTTGTAAATACCAGCACTAATAGGCGATCTTCTTCAGGCAGGATCTCAATACTGTTAAAAATTGGATTCAGTTTTTGTTCTGCTGGAATCGCTTCAATTTGAATGGTAAAAAATTCAGAATTTGAATCTTTTAAAATGTCTTCTAAAAAAACATAAACTTTTGATAATTCAGGAGTGATCTCCAGACCAATGAAAGCTTCAAGGACTTTTTTTCTAGGAGTCATGGAAGTTGCAAAACCTTTGGATAAAAGGAATTGAGCAAGTTCTGCCGATAATAAAAGCGAGTTTTTCAAACCTATGTGTGTTTCAACATTTAATTTGTACATGGTGTTTTTTCCTTTTTTAAATGGGACTAGTGTTGTTGGTAAGGGTTGGTGAATATCCAGCACTTGACGTTGCGTTCACTAATTTCTAAAACGCTGTTCTCGTCTTTGCTCGGATGATTTTTGGTTTTTACTTGTTTGTTCAATTCAATGAACTTGTATTTGCGGCTTGATCGTAAAAGGGTGCGCATATCGTTAATATCAGGCAGAGATTGAAACTTTCGGGCTGCAGCTTGATAGACTTCATTCAAATTGATAGCGACAAAATTGGGGTCTTTGTCATGGTAGTAATTAAGATTGAATGCGCCAGTGCATGATGAATTAACGTACTCAAATGCTTCCCAAAATTGTTTGACAAAAATATGGTCGTCAGAGATATCTTCCATGCGTTTCAATGCCATTTGCTCAAGCATGTTATGACTGTCCACGATTTCTTCAAGATCAATGACTTCATTCAAAACATGCTTTGCCAGCGCTTCAATCATGGCTGCAATTTGTGCATGACAAAGTGCTATACGTGTATGCGTAATACCGCACTGGTGATAATGCTTTTCAATTTCGCTGCACTTTTCAAAGAAGGTATTTAGAATTTTTTCTTCATTTATCAAGCAGTGAGTCATGAAGCGATTCGCATCGTCAAACTCAATGCCATACAACTTATTGGCAATCATTTTCTTTTCGTAAGTATGGCCTTTCATATCGACAATAATTTGCAGCGTACGGCTGAGAATTGCTTCAGTTGCCTGCATTGGATCGTTTTGACTGATCATGATAGAACCACGGAAGGGCGGCTCGTATGTTTCATTGCCCGATGTTTTTAAGCCGCGGCTACGGATGTTTTGGCCATTGAAGGCATCTTTAAGTTCATCCCAGTCAAATTTTTGTTTTTGCTGTTTGTCGCCGGATTTACGGTCCCCCTCAAGGAAAACAATAGGCAGGTTTGAAACTTGAGCCATGCTGCGGTGTACAGCAACGATAGATGAACTGTTTGGGTTAATGCCTTCTTTACGATCATTCCGGCCTGATAATCGCCATAGAAAATCAATATAGGAAGATTTACCTGAACCAGCTTGGCCAACATATTCTAAGAATGGGTATGAACTGTGAACCTCACGGATTTGTTCAGCAAAATATGATCCAGTCCACCACGCTAAAATAATGAGACCTTTTTCACCGTTGATTTTAAAATTGTTTTGCCACCAATGAGGAATAAATGGCTCTTTGCTTAATGTGATGATTGGCGTAGTGGCCAAAGTTTTCAGCTCATTTTTACCCGCATTAAAATAGTCATTGTTATTAATGGGGATAAGTTTGCCTTTATGCACAGCATGATTCTTGAATAAGTAGGTTGCATATTCTTTGCTGTAGCCAATGTAATCTGTTGTTTTGACTTCTTTTAGGCGTTCGGGGTTGATCTCATTTTTCAGAATAGTCTGCAGTTGCTTGTCAGATCCAGTCCACCAGACGCCGGGTGAAATATCGAGAAGGCGGTTGGTGAAGTTGGCTTTTGAAGTCAGCTCTGCAGATGTGAATGTTTCTTTAATAATGTCGCGATGGCCACGTTGTATTTTGAAATAATACCAAGCCTCATTTGTTGCGATATTGCGCTGGAAATATAGGCCTTTTAACGTTGCATCGCAGATCATTTCAATATTGCTGACTTTTTTTGTGGCTTCTATTTTTGCTTCTTCAGTGGAGCCAGTAATTTGCAGCTGAGAATCATATTCAGCCTGAAACTTGTCACTGTTGAATGTGAACCAATAGGTTTTATAGTGATGGATAAAGTAGAAGCTGTTTTTTTCATTGAACATATGAATGAGCAGCGCGGCTTCGCGCGGCGTTTTTGCAACATGTACTTGGCCATAATGTTTATAGCGTTTGATTTGTACCTGGTCTTTTAATAAATCCCGTTCATAGAGATCATTCCAATCCAAGTCGTATTCATTATTTGAAGAAATTGGCAGGGCGGCTGTAGATTCCCAGCCCTCTTTTAAAGCGCGATTATGAAACTCAATTGCTGCGTCTTTGCCGGCGATATCATTATCAAAAGCCCAAACCAGCGTAGGAAGTTTTTTTAAACCTAATTCTTCGCTGCGCTTTTTTATTTTAGACAGTAACTGGGTAGGATAATTATTTGAGGATAATGTTGCTGCAGAAGTCAAACTGCTGAAGCTTAGGGCAATGCTATTGAAGATCCCTTCAGTTATCCAAACTTCATTGGAAATACAAAGGTCATCAAATTTGTCGTGATATGTCCAATACAGTCCTGTGATCTTCCCCGAAATATTTGCTTTTTGACGGCCAAAACGCTCAGGCCTGTCAATTAAGCGTTCCCAAAATACACCATCGGCAATTTTGAAACGTACAGTCGCGCTGACTTGACCAGGATATTTATGTTCATTGTAGAAGGCTTCTTGAGTGTATTTTCCCACCAAGCGTTTAGTATCAAAACCGCGCGCTTCTTTTAAATATGCGTCTGCGGCAGCATGAGGATTTTCAGATGACTTTGGGTAATCTTTCGACCAATCTTTAAATAAGTCTTCACAGATCTCTTTGACGTGCTCTTCATAACCGCATTTGTTGATCCTTCCGCACTTTACTACACGCGGATTTTCTGCATGCACGTATAACTCTTTTTCAGAGCACTTAGGACATAAGCCTTCCCGCAGCCATGTGCCTCTTTGTTTAAATTTGAATGACTTATTCAAATAATCGACGATTCGGTGTTGCATGCTCATGATTAAGGCCTTAAAGCAGTTTAATTTGTTTCAGACGTTGGCGGTAAAGAGTCGCCCGGGTTAAGTCAATCGTCGAAGAATGGAAGAGCGCGGAGATGAATCCTTCGATATAAACCTTCTGTGCATCATCAATTTCAAGCTGGGTTTCAATACTGGCCAGGTGATGCTCAAGCTCTACTTCCCACTGCCGCTTGTGCTGCGGCAGTCCGGTCACTACTGCAGTATTAGGATTAATACTGTTTTGAATTGGGCGAACCATTTCTAGGCTTGCAGCGAAACTGGCAAGGCATTGATCATTTCTGCAAGACACAATTAATTCATGCAAAAGCGGCGATGGTCTTTTTCTGCTTGATACATGCATGCGGACGCCGCAATGCGGGCAGTAAAAGCCAATTGATTTACTCATGAGTACCCCTTTGTTTAATCAAGTATTACTGCTCCCGACACTGCTACTTAACTAACTAATTTTTTTTGTACTTTTTAAAAAAAAATATGAACCAAAACTCGGAATGCTGGGAATGACAGAAAGGCCATGGCTTATGATGTTTTCTCATCGTCTAAATTGGAGATTCCCAATGCCTTTAACAGCTTTTCTCTTGCAAATTGATTTGGAGATAGAGTTCCTTCTTCCGCTGCTTTAATGCGAACTTGTCGATGAATTGCTTCGGAAACTCGAAAAACGATTTGTTTTTCATTTGTTGAGTTCGTTGTTGTACTCATTGCAATGGCCTCTCAAAAATTTAAAATGGTTAGAATCTTGCATTGCCTGATTTCGTGCATTGTTTGATTTCGTGCAAAGTTAATTTACTACTATGTACAGTAGTTTTCAATAGGTATATGTGATGGAAAGTAGTTTTATTTCACTTGAACGAGGTAATCGTTTGAGATCGGAGAGAAAAAAGTTTCCTGGTCTTACGCAAACAGGAGCAGCTGAAATAGCTGGCCTAAAAGAACAAAGCTGGATTCGATTTGAAAAACGCGGTGAACCATTTGATTTAAGAGTTGTTCAGCTGCTAGAAGATTATGGTTTTGACATGATGTATGTCATTTTTGGCATTCCAAAAACAATACAGCCCGATCAGGCAGAGCTGGTCGGGCTGTATAACCGTGCTGATAAAAATCAAAAAGAAAAAATTATTCAGATGGCTCGGCTAATGACGCAATCAGATTAATTCTATTTTTGAACGTATGCTTTTCAGCTGGTCTTCCAGTTCAATAAATATAGTGGCTATTTGTTCAGAAGTAAGATAAGTAGATTGGTCGCCCCCAAGCTCTGATAACTTCCGAATGAATGCCACTTTATTTATGACTTGTTCAATAGTATAGACATTATCTTCATCAATTTTATACATGAATTTTCCCCTTATTTGTTGTTAGGAAAACCATTGTTTATATGGTCTGTCAGGTTATTGAATAAGGCCCAGCTTCTGTCTGTATTTTCTATGATCAAAATAGCCTGAACAGCGCAGATTGAGAGATTATATGTGTCATGCTGTTCATTGAAATGATAGTCAATGTCAGCCCGCAAGCGTGACCAAATAATATTGGTTTCTACGAAAGTTTTGTAAGAAACATCCGTCTGCAGTATTCGATACAAATTTTTTGAGCTGATAAAGAACTTGCGTTTTTTTGTGTGAGGCTCTTGAACGCGAATTATGTATTTTTCAATATTCATTATTATGTCCTTATTAATTCTGCAGGCAGAATTTGCTCAGGCATATGCCATTGCCACTGATTGAGATTAAGTCTGTTGGATGCTGATGCCGCGTATGCAAGTACCTTTCTTGATATTTTTTCCCAATACAATAGCCGTGGATCGTCATGGGCGATGTCCAATTTATACTGCCGCAGCTGTCGATAGAGTGCGCGATTTTGACGCGGAATTGCGGCCAAATCTTCTGCTGTGGCTTCTGCATGAATGGGCGCTTCAGTGCCTTGAATTTTTTCGGGTTCAGGCTTTGGCGCTGGCTGCGGCTTAGCGGCGCCAGTGGATATGCCAAAAATTGCTTTGAGCTTTTTATAATTGATGGTGTAGTAATTCACCCGCATCGATTTGTTTGGATCGAGCTTGTTGATTTCAATTAACCCCAGCTCTTTGAGCTTTGCGACAGCACGTTTGATGGAGGAAACACTAAAAAGGCCTAGGGTAGATTGCCACTCTTCGTAGGTGTGGAACCACCATTTTCGGTTGCTGTGCAGCGTCAAATTTTTCTTGTTCTTGTATTTGCGCGTATCGTTAAGCAAGAAATACAATTTTTGCAAGAAGCTTGCTGCAGGCATTCCCAATTGTTTTGCCAGCTGAGGCGATGCAATGATTGGGTATTCTTTATTTTGCAGAAGAACTTTCATATTGAAACTCCCCCGCGATAGCTTTCTAGATAGCAGGCTTTACAACGGCCAGTCCACTGTTGAACGCCACGTCTAAAACCATTTTTAAAAAAGAATTCTTCATCGAAAGGATAATATTCATTGCAGAGCGGGCAGTGCTTTTCTATGCCCAGTTCTGTATGCATGTACATAGGCATCATAATCTGCCTCCCAGCACTTTGAGCCCTTCGGCAATCATTTCTTCCCGTTCAGCGCGTCGGAATGCCCATTGGGCCGGGAGGTGATCAAGATGGTTATCTATGGCCGTTTGCAGGCGCTGCTCATCTGTCATGTTGCTGATGCAGTTATAAATGATGGCATCAGCCGTTTTTAGCTCTGTCAGCAGCATTTCTGCAGTGTGAACTGTGCATAGCGTATTGCGGATGATGCTGATTTGATTTGGCGCAATGCTGGGATTAGCTTCAAGTTCAGTCAAAAGCTGAGCTAATTGGATTTTGATTTGCATGACTTACACTCCCCAGAATAATGTGAGGAAAGTAAACCCAGCGAAGCTTAGGAAAATGGCGGTTTCAAATAAATTTTTAAGCAGTTTTTTGCGTTTGAATTGACGCTCGCGCTGGTGATACGCAGCCAAGTCATAGATTGGAGTGTGCTCAATTGCAGAATGCATGCGTGTGCGAACAGAATGCGCACTTTTAGAAGTGTTCATAGTCGTTTTCTCAGTGACAAGTTTTAATACCTGCCAGCATCCTTCCTACGGGATGGTGACAGACTAAACAGGGTGTAGGAATACCGTTCACTGAGTACGGCCAACCCGAAGGTTGCCCTGAATAGCCTGCCATAACGACTGCTAAACAGTAGGCAAAAAAAATGCCGCATAAGCGACTTTGATTTGCGCTCAGTGATGATATAACAGGTTCCTACGCCTGTTCACAGTTTTTGCTGTGATAAAATGAATATTAAGTTAATTATTTTGTTTGTCAATCATTAGATTATTAAAAAACATTTTCATTTGCTTAATGTTTGATTATCAAAATGGGAAAGATTCAGAAATAAATGATTATAAGGCCGTAAAGCATTGGCTCGTGATTGGTAATGAAGTTGTAATGGTTATGCTAATGATTGGTTATGAAGCTGTAATGGATTTGCTAATAGAATCGTAATGCATTAGCTCATGATTGAGTTTAGGAAATGGCAGTTTTCGTAATGTAGATTTTTCACATTCTTTTATAATTCTATTACTTATTCTATTTATATATAGAAGAAAGTGTCAAAATGAGCCAATGCATAGTGTCAAGATGACCTTATCCATTGGTTCATTTTGAGCTAATGCATAGTGTCAAAAGATAAGTCTTTAGTAGATAATTAATCCTTATATTTATAAGGGGGGATTCTATGAAAAAGGGTATTTTATTGATGGCTATTTTATTAGCCGGGTGTTCTAGTCCTAATAGCGAGTCGATTCAAAAAGAAGAACAAATTAGTGTACAGAGCGAATCTAAAAAATTGGAATTTCCTCCAATTAATCAACAAGAGCCAATTGCAAAAGTTGATATCCACGATGATGAAGCGATTGTAAAAAGTGTTGGTGTTCCTGCTAAAAAAATAATTGATAGCGTAGATTCGGTTGGTGAACCTAAAAAGATTTATCAATTTGCTGATTCAGTATTTGGCACGCAAATTGAATTGAGTAGATCGCAAATATTATTAGCATGGATAGCCGTAAATGAAGATGAATCATCAAGAACAAAAAGTTTAAAAAGTATTGCGATTGCACAACATCTTGCCCGCGCTATGCTTGGCATAGAAGGTGGAAAGCTCGTGGATGAAATTACGAGTAAAGGCAAAATTGAATCGCAGCAAATCGAAGGCTATCAAGTTACTGCAGGATCATGTATATCTGGATTATGTTCATTGAAAATTCAGCGTTAATTCTTAAGGTAAATTTAGAAATAGTATGAAAAAATTAATTTTAACTTTGTTGATTGTTTTTATGGGAATAAGTGTGGCGGAGGCAGGCAAGGGGCGACAGCCTTGTTCTGGATCGAAAGGCGGCATCAAGCATTGTACAGCTGATGGAAAGTTTATGTGCAGAGATGGGACAATTAGTGCCTCAAAGAAAATATGTAAGCGATAATTGAAAAAGCCCTCTTATTAAAGAGGGCTTTTTCAATATTGGGAACAATTCCAAATCGGCATTTTTCCATGAGTTAAAATTAAGTTTTATCCAAGGATGTAAATTTTTATGAATGATTTAAGTCTACTAGAAGCAGAGGTTTTATGTACATTGGAACCGAATTCAAAGCAAGGCAGCCAGTTGGATGTTGTTGCTGTACTTTCTCAGAATTACGTATTGACAGATCCTGAGTATGATCATCAATTATTTATAGATAAAGGCAAAGCTTTAAAGGCGCTGGTGAGTAATGGGTACTTAACAGAAGAATATTGTCTTACTCATTTGGGTGAATTAATCCTGAATTATGTTGATTCATAATAAAAAATTATAGGTAATAAATAAAACAAAATTGTTATATATTTCTCTTGTTAATATAACAAATTTGTTATATATTTGGTTTATTGTTTAAGCAGGGGAGTAGCTTTATGAGCTACAGCGAGTTTAAACGATGGCTGATAGAACAGGGCGTTGTCTTTGTTAGGCGTGGTAAGGGTTCACACTGGATTATACAGTTAGGCGATAAAAAGTCTGTTTTCCCCGACCACGGCAGCAAGGAGATACCCACCGGCACTCGTTTAAAGATCAAGAAGGATCTAGGGCTTTAAGCCTTAGATTCTTCAGGTCGCACCCACTGCATTTAATATGTGATTTTGCATTTATATTAGGAGTTACTACCATGCAATATCCAGTTAAAATCGTGCGTGATGGAGATGCTTATTGCGTAACAAGCAGAGATCTTGATCAAGTCAACAGCGTTGGTTATTCATTAGAAGAAGCTCTGCACGAAGCAGCAGATGGTATTGAGACTGCATTAATGATTTTTTATATGGACGGCAAGCAAGCTATACCATTACCAAGCAAGAAAGAGGAAGGCGAATATTTGGTTGATTTGCCTGCTCAAGTAGCTGCTAAAGTTGCGCTGTATAATGAGATGATTAATCAAAAAGTGACACGCGCCGAACTAGGCCGCCGCCTGCACTGGAAGCAAGCTCAGGTGAATCGCTTGTGGGAGTTAGATCACTCAACCAAGCTGGAAGCACTTGAAGCTGCCTTTCATGCAGTAGGCAAGAAAATAGAGCTGAATATAGTTGCTGCTTAAATATAAAAAAGCCCTCGTAAGAGGGTTTTTTTATTATTTCGCATAGCCTATTTAATCAAATGCTTGCTTCTAAATCTAATTGAGTCGTCAATCCGCCATTTTTAGCATAGCTATGCGTGGCTTTTTCAACAATCCATTTCAGCTTATCTATTTGCGCTTTAAAGCGCTGCAGCTGAACAGGGGACTCGGTGCTGATTGCTGGTACACCATTGGCCAAATTAATGCTGAATTTTGCCATTTTACGTTTAATCTCGGCCATTTTTGCAGCACTGGCACGTTCTGCTTCGGCTTTGTTGGCAAACGTCCCCTTTAGGTGCTTAACTTTGCCTTTATCTCCAGTCACCACTTTTTCACGTTTGGCTTTGCCTGTGTCCTGATAGCTGGCTGATACCCCAGTATGGTCAGACTCACGATCCTGTTCGCTGTAACGGAATTGGTCACCACTGTTCCTGGTCAAAGTGATGGTGGGTAAAGCTTTACCTGAAGCGGTTTTTGCACTGCCTGCAGTGAAGATTAAAAGCCGATCTTTTTTTACGGCCATCTCTGCACCATTTTGTTTGGCCAGCCGCTGCAGCAAGTTGAGATCCGACTCATTGGTTTGGTCAATATGGTTTAAAGCAATTGCTTTGAGAGCAGCTGTCATGACCAAAGTCAGTTTATGGTTTTGAGCGATTTCAGACGCAATTGCCCCAAATGTTTTACGGTGATATGACTTCGATTTTGCTTCTTTGATATTGCTTTTAAAATTGGCGCTGGATGCCTTAATCGTAATTTGATCCGGCGTACCTGACCATTCAGTCTCATCGACAATAAAATCGCCTTTATCGTGTAAGCCTTCGCCCTTAAAACCCATTTGACAATTGAGACGGACACCACGCTTAGGCAACTCTAATGCGCCATCTGAATCATCTAAAACAATACTCAATTCATCTGCTTCATTGGCGCGGTTATCTGTAACAGTAACGCTTAAAATACGCTTAGAAATAAGCGCATTTAAAGGTTTATTGTTTGCTGTGATAATGCAGACTGGAGTTTTAATCATGCCGCACCTTCATTTGCAGGGGCAGATTGAGTTTCTACCCGCTCATCATCAACACGGCTCAGCTTGAGGGTGTAATCAACTTTACGCGGGACACCGTTATCCATCAGAATAGATTTTGTCTCGTCAATGCTGTCGATGACAAAGACTCCATATAAATAACCTGAGCCATCCATCAAAACATAGCCTTGTCCTGTGTCGGCCATGCTCGCCAACTCATCCAGTGCAAAGCGTGTACCGAAGCCGTATTCTTCATAAATGAGACCAGGCAAAGTTACAGTATCTGCACCTGCGCCAGTAAACTGTTTTTTTGCACGTCCAGTCGCCACTGCATTTTCGGCATAACTCCATGAACGTTGCCGCTGGATCTCTTGAAATGCCAATGTACTGGTCTGAAAAATGAATTGTCCTAAACTCATCAGCATGGTTACCCCCTTAATCGTTGTCGCTATAGCTGCGGACGTTGCTTGGCTGTGGCATGCGCTGCGCCTTGGCCACTTCCATGGCCACCAATTGTGCTAACGCATTTTCATCCATACCCGGTGCAGCATAAATATTAAAAATTTGCTGCACTGGAGCTGCTGTTGCAGAGACATTTTTTGTGCTGGCTGAAATAGATGGACGTTGGTCAAAACTGAAAGCGCTGGTATCAAAAAAGCCCAGCATATCCTGACTTGCAGTACCGATTGCATTGCTGGCCAGATGGCTATTGTTTGAGATCCCGTTCGCCAAACCTTGCATGTTGTATGCCCCCAATTGTGTAAAAACACGGGAAGGGGAGTGGATGCCGAAGGCTCCTTTCACTGTATTTGTGACCTGTGCTGCAGCGGCTTTTGCCCTGCCAATGACGCCCGCAATGCCGTTACTGATACCGTTAGCGAGACCTTGCATCAGCATTTGGCCAAAGCCTGTGAAAGTGCTTGGCAATTGCACTCCAAAGTAATTCATCACGGCAGCAAAGGCGCGGTAAAACAGTCCGATCGGAGACCAGTTGATAATCGTTGCACTGATATTTGTTATGCCACTGCTGAAGAATGTTTTTAGGTTTTGCCATAATTGTGACGCACCTGCAGAAATGCTGCCCCAGAGTGAAATAAAGAATTGTTTGATTGAACCCCAATTGCGATAAATCAAATAGGCAGCCGTGGCCAAAAGTCCGATCGCTAAAAGTAGTGGGTTGGCCATCATTAAACGGCCGACAAAAAAGATGCCTTTACCGAGCCACATAAAGGCCGATCCAATCAGCTTGATGATATTAATCAGACCGAAGCCTTTGGCGCCAAGTACGCCAAAAGTAAGGCGCAGTAAAGCCATTGGGCCGAGTAGGGTAACCAATGCCAGTGATAGCGCACTAAACGCAGCGAGAAGAATCACGATAATGGCAATGGTCTTCATGATGGCATTCGACAATTGAGGATTTTCCTTAGACCAGACTCCCAATTTTTCGGTCATGTCTGTTAAACCGGTGACGACTTGCTTCAGCTCAGGTGCGATCGCAGCACCGAAGTTTGTCATAGCACTGGTGAATGTTCCTGAAGCCGCATCCCATAAATTTTTTAACGTGCCGAGTTGCTCATTAACACGTTTCTGCAGGTCGGCTTGAGCATTCATTTTTGCCAATGTTTCGTTATAGCCCGCTTTGCCTTTGTCGATCAGTAGGTTTAGGGCTTGGATTGTTTCAGCGTCATTGCCGAACATATCCGACAAGATCGGCAATCGTGCTTCAGTAGAAAGGCCTTTGAGCTTTTCAAGCTGCTTGAACATATTGTCCAGTCCACCAAACTCACCTTTGCCATTGGTAAAGTTCATAGCCATACCTGAACCTTTCAGTGCCTTTTTAATGCCTTTGCTGTCCATCATAGATGAGAAGATTTTGCTATAGGCATTACCTGCAGATTCACCTGCCATCGCCGCTTGATCTGCCATGACCAAGAGGGGAGCCATTGCCTGAGCGCCTTTTAAGCCCTCGGCCTTAATGGTTTTCATGCCTGCAGACAGTTTGGAAAAGCCTTGCAGCATATTGGTGGAGTCGACACCCAGATAATATGACCGCTGAATCGTATCCATTAAACTGAGCATGTCTTTTTCTGAGGTTTTGGTGGCATCCTGCATTTTTGCTGCAAACTCAGCAGCATCCTCAAATGGCATTTTCAATTGCACTGCTAAATAGCCAGCTGCCTGGCCAACACCGCCAAGGATGGCTTTATAGCTGATCCCTTGCTGAACCAGCTTTGCCATCATGAGCTGAAATTCTGCGGTTGTACCCGGCAATTTTGTACCGAGCTGATTGGCCAATTCATTGATTGCTGAAAATTCTTTGGCCACCTGGCCATTGGACTGCATCATTGAAACTTTGAGTGTGGTTGCCGCATCCTCGGCCTCTGCAAAGGCTTTAATTGGAACAGCTAAAGCGCCTGCACCGACTGCAGCACCTGCACCTGCACGCACTCCAGTATCAGAAACTTTGCCAATCAATTCCTGTGTATTTTTGTGCTGTTTCATTAAATCATTCATGCGCTTTTGACTTGCAGCCTGCTTATCGAGCTGTGATTTCTTGCGCTGCAGCGCTTGTGAAGAAGCATCAATTTTTGTTTTGAGTTCGCGCTCGTCACGGCTTAGAGATTTAGTGCTGATGCCTGCTTGACTCAATCCATTGCGCAGCATCTGCAGTTGCATTAATTGGTCTTGTTCAGCCTGCTTTAAATTTTTGACTGTAAGCCTGGCCTTTTCAAATTCTTTGGTCATTGCCCGAGTAGGTTTGGCAACATTGGCATGCTCATGGGCAAGTTGGGCTACGGTCTGCTGCGCCGATTCTAAGTCTTTTTGAGTACCTTTAAGTGCACTGGATAAACGACGGAAAGAAGTAATATCAGATTGAGACTTGCTCAATTTCTTTAATTCTTCACGCTGGGTACGCAAAGCATCAGAGGTCTTTTCACTCGAACCCATGATGTCCTTGAGCGGGGCAGTGGCTTTGTCCACAAGTTCTAACATGGCTTTTAGGCTAATTTGACTCATTTGCTCTCTGATTCCCAACGTGCCCGCGCACGTTCATGCCATTCCATCAATTCATCCAGTTCATAGTCATCACAGTCAGCGGGTGTCCAATGGAACACCACGGCTAAATCTGCAATGACTTCATCGGTACTTATTGGAAGTCTTCGTCCTCGGCCTTCACAAAAAAACCGATCACTTCCTTTGACAACTTGGTGAGATCTGAAGGTGCCAGTTCATACACGTCATTTTCAGTCATGGTCGGTGTGGTAATGCGTGGAGCCAGTTTTGCCAAGGTGTCGACGTCCAGTTGCAGCACGTTCACCAATGTCAGTCCACGAAGGGCACGGGTTTTTGGTTTACGGATTGCAATTTCGGTAATGGTCTGTTCACCGCGTTTAAAGCCTTCATCAAAGGTGATGGTGCGCAGGTTTGGATCTTGAATAGCGTCTTGGTTCTGTTGCTGTGCTTCAGGGGTCATGTCATATGCTCATTAGAAATATGGGGAGAGGGAATGCCTGGTCTTAAAGACCAAGCATTTTTTTGATTTGCGCAGCAATATCGCTGCCGCCGAAAACTTCTGTACCGTTGATGAAATCCAGTTCGACTTCGACCACACCATCCACTTCCATGCGGTAATAGGTATAGTTGTAAGACATTTTGATCTCTGTCTTTTCGCCATTTTTTGAATCACCCGGATCAAGTTCAATCGCCTGGCCACGGGTATAGATTTCAACATTTTGGTGTGTGCAGTTATCTTGACGTTCGTAAACGCCAACAAAACGCACTGGAAGATCTGACGTGCCGCAGACACCTAGCTGACGATATTGTTTGACATCGAAACCGCCATACACGACTTCACCTTCAAGCTTTTCATAGCCCATGACCAGTGCGACATCACCGATCATTCCCGCGCCGCGGAAATCTTCAGTCTTTTTGGTGATCTTTGGAATAGTTACGCTTTCTGCGATACCTGCCCATGAGTGTGTATCGATAAACACATTAAAATTTTTCAAAGTACGTGGAAGCATTGCATCCAGCTCCTATACGTTATGCTGCGTTATTAATTAGCTGGCCAAAGTCAACCAAATAACGGTCGGTAATACGCTGATTGAGACCTAAGTTTTCCAGTGTTGGAACTGGGGTGTAGTCGTAATCAATCCACATTAAGCCTTGCGACAAGCCTTCTGTTGTATTCTCAGCTTCGTCGTACCAAACTGAGGCGCCAATGAGGCGCTTGGCAGTCACATGCTCGGTCAACTTGGCATTGATCGAATCAATAATATCTTTGGCCAAAAATGGTGTCAGAGGCTGGTCAACGAAGGGAAAGCAGCCATTGATGATGGTGTCCAGCAAAAACTGTGCTGTACGTGTTGCCACTTCAAATGCAAAGCGCGGATCATCAGAACAATTGCGATTGCCCCAATAGCGTGCCCCATCATGAAAAATCATGGTGGTGATGTCATTGCTGTTGAGATAGCCTGCATCTGTATCAGGATCTTCAAGATCCCATGTGATTGGCTGGCTGATGCCAGTTGGCCCAGCAACAGCAATATTTGAAAGTGATTTGTGCCAGCCGACTTTTTTATCAGTCTCGGCACGTAATGCAGCGGCAACGACGGCAGCCGTTAAAATGCCTGGTCCATATTTATAGGTCATGGTTAATCTCCTTTTGTTGATTAGGAATTGGCGCCAGTTCACAATCCATATGCAGCAGTTTTGCGCCATCTTTTAAGCAACGGAGAACAAAATCACCATCATCGGTGCGACCAGTGTCTCGATATCCCCCCACTTTCTTAAATAAAGTGCGATAAACACCAATTCTTCCAGAGCGTCCATCAAGAGGTATTGCCGTATTCTTAATAATTTGGCCCGCTTTCAGCTGAAGCAAAAGCTCATGTGCGTTATCGATGAAGTTATCGGCGTCTAAATTGAACAAAATTTTTCCAGTGCCCATAGCATGAGACAAATTTTTTACATAACCGCAGGCAAAATCACTTCCGTCTATTGGCTGATAATCATCATGATGGGTTTTAACTTTTAAACGCCCATCAGCAATATATTCTGGAAAAGCTTCATTTAAATAAGGTTCAACAGTGTCATCGTTATAAGCAAGGATACATAACTCAAATTCACCAACTTTGGTAAATGATAAATTGTGTTCCAATGTTTGCTTGAGCTGCCAGAGCCTGCCTTTGCATGTTGTGCAATATGAAATTTTCATTTGTCATTATTCCTCAGTCTTTCTAAGAATCAGTGACCAAATCTTAGTTGCTGGGTCAATAATCGGTATTGAACCATACCGTGGGGCTGGGTATTTATTAGGAAATTCTGTGGTCAGACTTTGTGGGATAAATCGTAATTTATATTCTCCCACCCCACTTAGTCTGATATAGCCATTTCCACCACTATCTTCATAAGCACTAAATGGAAGATTATGATCACCGATTATCTGTTTTAGTGATCCATCTGCTGTGTTGTAATAATCTTGACCTTGCTCAATACCTGTTGGGGTCGTTTGCTTGTAGAGCACCCCATTTACCTCTAGCTGCCATTCAATATCACTCATCCAAGTCAAGCCAAACCAACCTGAATATTCTATGTAGTCACTGATATTTTCATCAGGGATGGAGGGGAAAGGCGGTAAAGGAGGTGTAGCCTCGTTGCTTTGAGTGTCTCCCAAAAATACATTGCCGCTAGTCCACTCTGGCCAAATGAGTTCAATTTCACGGAATGCCAATTTTTCACGATAAATAGTGACGTCTTCGGCAGTTGGAAGTACTTCAGCAGCCTCATTGCGGGGCGTGATGTACGCGTATGCGCGAAGTTTTTTACAAATAGCCCCCAAAGCATTTGCCACATCGATGGTTTCAGTATCGGAAACGCAGATAATTTTTGGCGTAATTCCCAGCACTGATTTAACTGTGAGTAATGCCAGCAGGCCTGTGCGCTGGCCAGATTCATCTGTTGTGCCAATCACACGTGATTGAGTAAAACCATCAACAAAAGGATTGAGAATACGAATTACAACAAGCGTTGGAGAGGTGATTGCAGAAATAATTTCAAGATTTTTGCGTAAATTGCCTTGTGTACCAGCCTTAGGTAAGACGCGATTGATTGATGTGACTAGGACAGGTTTATTCAGCGGAAAGGTCTCTTCATCCGCATCGTCTGCATAAGCCAAAATGGCAATGGTATTGGTATCAGCATTGCGGATAGGGATTTTTCCCGAAGCCGTTTCGCGGGCAGTGATACCATGGTGAAATTCAGTCATGATGACTCCATAAAAGTGGAATTACTTTTGAAGTCATCATGAATTGTGGAAGATTTTTATTCTATGAATTGAATCCTGATTAAGCTTTAAACAGGATTTTACAGAAAATGATTATGCGGTCCGTTTCCATACGTCAACAATGATGGAAGGTTGAATGTTGTTATGGGCTTGACCACCGCCATTTTTTTTAATCGTCATATTCGTATATTGTGCAGCAGTAATATCCGAAGTCTGAATATAGCTTTTGTTGTAACTGGGTGAGGCTGCTCCTGCAGGATTTGTACCGCTCAAGCCATCGCCATCACTTGGTGTAATGTCTCCTAATGAAGCCACAAGCTTATTGTAGGGTGAACCTTCATCAATATGATCATGTTCTGGCATTTCAGATTTTGTTATTTCATGTTCATATTCACCATCAGATTCGCCAATGGTTTTCATGAACTCTGGAGCGAGTTCATTAGCAGCAGAGGCACGTGCAACAAGAGCATGACCATCTCCAAATTTTTCCCAGATACCATATTTTTTATGTTCAGCTACGGCTTCAGAATCGATAAAATTTAAAGTTGTGATGAATAAATCACCCACTTGAATTTCTTCCTTGCTTCTAATTTCTTCCATCAATTCATTAAATTTTTCTAATACCCAGGCTTTATCTGCAGAAATGATGAACGGATTGATTTCAATGAGCGCTTCAGCGCCAGCTGAAGCTTTGATGTCAATGACAATTTCCAGTTCACCACCAGCGCCTTCAGCAATGACCGGCTTATAGGCTCCATGATAGTTGCCGATGTAAACCAGCTGCCCAGATGCATCTTTTAGGCCGATCTCATGAATATTAAAGCCGCCGATATTTGCGGGAATAATGGCTGAAACAGTGGCAATGCCATCCGCAATTTTTATTTCGCGGATTTCGACTGCTGCGGTCTGATGAACCAGCTGGATTAAATCCTTTTTGTCTACCGGCAGGTACGGGATGTCATTTGCATCGCCTATGACCAGTTCTGTCAAATTGATGGTTTGCACATGATGGGCTTCAGCCACAAGCTGACTACCATGGTCGGTGAGGGTGACATAATATTTTGCAGACATAGCGCTCTCTTTAAATACTTTCCAAATGAATTCGGGTGCCGGCAGTGATTGAGCCGGTGATATAGAAATCACAGTCCGTTTTGACTTTGGCTGAAATTGAATAATTGTCCCGGGCCGATTTAGTCGCATCAATTGCGGTCTGCACCTGCAGCAGCTGTTCAATTGAAAGCAGGTGCTGTGTGCTGATCATGACAACAAAAGTGAATGGCTGCTGCGGCGGCTGGAACTCATGCCATGCCTTCAGCTGGAAATTGGCGACTACGGTGCTGAGCAGGCTGGTGATTGATGAGCGGGTTCCCCGCTGAGCATTGAAAGACTCGCTTTCACGGATGGCATTGCGTTTTTCTGGCTCACTCCATTCGGGCTGCCAATATTCAACCCGGTGCTGCCATGCCAGCCAAGGCAAATGAGCTGCAGGACAACTGTCGATGCGGTGTAAATCAATAAAAGGAACAGCAAGCGAAGAAATTTTTTCACCTAGTTTCTCAGCATTTTTTTCCAGTTTGGTGGCATTTGGCGGAAGCAGGCTAGACATCGCGGAACTCCACAATACTGATGGTGATGCCGGTGCATTTTGAATAGCGGTTTTTCGGCAGGACAATGTCCGCCGGCGGGCTGTTGAGAATGACATTCTGTACGCCGCCCTGGTGCAGCGCCCGGAATAATCCGCTGCGGGTCACGTCATAGCCCAATGACGAAATTTTTTCGATATATTTGCTGGCATCAGCTTCGGCAGCTGCTTTGACTACGGCAGAGTCAGGGCCGGGAAACATCACCAATGTCGCATTCAATACCCATTCCGCCGGCGTTGCGGCTTTGACATGCACATAGTCGGTCAGCGGCCGGCGCGTTTCAGCATCCAGCGCCTGATCAACACTGTTGAGCAAGTCCTGCGGCGCAATTTCATCAATATGGCTTTGCACCCAAATATTGACATGGCCTTCTTTGGGATTTTCGACAGCAATATCCTTGACATGGCCATGCGCGCTTAAGCCCCAGAACTGATACGCGCCGGTGGAACCCGCCGCCATGCTTTCAGGCTGCAGATGCACGCGGCGGCGCAGATCCTCATCGGATTCCATGACCGCCGGAACCGGCGGGTTTGCATTCGGCTGGGCCGAAATAATGGTTTTGCGGTATACACCGCGGTTTGCGGCCAAATGATCTAAGTCGGCTTTCTCAGCATAGGCCAGCATCAAGGCTTTTGCCTTGGCGTTGATTTGGCCGGTTTTAATCAGGAAGCGGTAGGCAAAGGTCTGCAGCAGCTTGACCAGCGGTTCACTTTCAAACTGAAGGGCCTCTTCAAGTTCAGGGTCTCTTGAAATGAGATCCTGCTTGCACGCTGAAAGTTCCGCCTCAAAGTCCAATGTTTCCAGTACATCAGGAAAAGGCAGTGATGACAGATCTACTCTGTTTGCAATGCTCATGCTGCTGCTCCAATCGTATAGTTTTTCTTAAAAGACTGTTCTTGGCTGTATTGCAAATAAGTGCCGATCAATGTGATGTCCCATGCATTTGCGCTGCTGGTGCTGCTGACCTGAACCTGCTGGATCTTGATGCGCGGTTCAAAACGGATGATGGCTGTTGCGGAGGCGTTCATAATTTTCAGTTTGGTAATATCATTGCCGGGCTGGTCAATGAGCGCCGGCACTAAAGAGCCGTAATTCCTCCGGCATAAACGTGTGCCGAGTAATGTGCTCAGCAGGTCATACAGCGATTGCTTCAAGTGCTCCGGGAGTCCATCATCTGAAATGCTGCGCCCTGTGTGGCGCGACATGCCTTTAATCATTTGTGTCTCCAGTCGGAAGGGGGGAAGCTGTTTGTCCTGGTCCATTCATGACATTTGGATGAGGGTGTTTTACAAGGCTGACTTTTTTTGCAATAACATCAACATTCGAAGAAATAGTTTCATCAGAATGTACGGTGCCTGTAAATATGGTTTCAGGGACATCAAACGTGCATTTGTTCAACTTGAATAAGGCTTCGCCGGATTGAATATTGACGCTGAAGGCATGCTCGCCCAGCTGCACAAAAACTTCATTCGGATCGGTGTTTGGCGGCGGAAATGCTTCGGAAAAAATGCTGACTTGCGGAATGGCGCTGGTGAGCTCACCGCCTTGCGCTGCAACTGAAAATTGTTCTCCCAGCGATGGGCACCGCCAGATTGTGACAGCACCTGCAGCCATCGCTGGGATGGGAATCCAATCCGTTTCATTTTCATCAATTTGAAGGCGCATTTTCCATGCAGGCGCATCCACAGCAATGACAGTGCCGATGCTGGCCAGATTTTGAAATTGTCTTAAAAGTTGATTACTCATGCTCATATAAACGTAAATTGCCCATGACGGATCATGGGCAATTTAATTTGAGCAGGCGAGGGGTTGAATCCTGCTTAACGCTTAATCAGGAATTTCAAAATTGGTGATAATGATCTCTTTGCCATTATTTTCACTTTCAGATTTTGCATTGAGAGACCAGCGGATCTGCCTGGTCGTAAAATAAAAATCGGCAAAAATTTCTCTGACCTCAGGTACATCATTCAGGCTTAAAATAAACTTGCCCTTAATGCCTTTGAGCAAATCACGCAATTTTAAGAAGTCATCACGGCTAAAAATATCTTTGCCATAATATTTTTCGCAATTGTAGTAAGGCGGATCTAAATAAAATAAAGTGTCAGTCCGATCCATTCTTTGAATTAAAACGTCATAGTTCCGGTTTTCAATATTCACTTTCTGCAGGCGCTGATGAATTTTTGATAAAACTGTTTTTAATTCATCTCCCAGCTTTAAATGCGGCTGACGTTCTACATGCGAGAAATAGTTTGGGTCTGCAATTTTTGCTCCGAAGCATGTGCGAAGCAAATAGTAGAAGCGCGCTGCGCGTTGAATATCTGTTAAAGATTCACTGCATTCAGCTTTCAAACGCTCAAATTCATCGCGGCTCAATAGTTGTGTTTCAAATTCTTTTTCCAAGGCATCAGGATGATATTTGAAAACGCGGTATAAATTGATTAAGTCCCCGTTTACATCATTAATTGTTTCAAGTGTTGATGGGGATTTTTTAAAGAGCACCCAGCCAGCGCCACCGAACACTTCACAATAATGTTTGTGCTCAGGCATCATCTCGATGATAGTTCTGGCAAGTTGTGACTTACCGCCGAGCCAGCCCGAAAATGAGCGGCCTGAAGCGTTGTAGCTTGGTTTTGAAAGTTCTTGGTTTGGGTTAGTTGTCGGGGACATTTGTCATCTCCGTTGGTAGCTCTAGGCTATCTAACCTGACGCTCTAGGCGTTCCAATGATTGACCACTCGGCAGCGAGGGCATTTTATTTCAAGTTTTACTGTGACTTTTTCAATGCGGCATAGTAATTTTCCGCACTTGCATCTAAGTTCGATCATATTAATAGGAACTTTTGTACTTCTGATTGAATCCAATTTTCATCATCTTTGCTGAAACCGACCAATTTCCGAATAGGGTATTGAGTGGGTTTTGCATATTTATTCGGCTTAATATTTTCACCCTCTTGGTGAACTTTGGCCACAAATGCGGTACGCCCACCAAAGCCAACGGCAGCATGCTCAGATGAATATTCCGTTTTAAGTTGCTTTCCAATGTTTTGAAACAGCGCACCTTGACGCTTAATCCGACCGATCTGATTGCGCTTGCGTGGAATGAATCGATAGCCATCAGGATCACGCTGTTGCTTGATTCGATCACGATGCCGAACTCTTAAACCTTGAGCCAGTCGGCGCATTAACTCTCGTCGTTGTCCTGGTTCTAAACGCAGGGCAATTTGGTCAAGCCAATGGTTTAAGCCAACGATTGCATCCATTTATTCAGTTCCTAATGGGACAAATTTATCCTGGTCATCACTCCAGACCATTTCGGGGCAAATATGGTATCCATTTTCACCCGAAACAATTTTGTCACGCTGCGAGAAGTCAATTTCAAGGTCAAAGGTATTAGTATCAATAATTTCGCTGCTAAACGAAATCTGAATGTCCTTTTTTGCCGCATCTAAATGCAGATTTTTAGACTGCAGCCAATTGCGCAACAGCATCAGGACTTCCACTGGATCACCGCGATAATCCAATAATAAAACCCGTACTGTATATTCCATGTAGCCTTGAGATTGGCTGCCATTCACAATGAGTAAATGGCATTTATCTTGGCTCATTTCAGGCAATTTTTCTGCAAGAAATGATTTCAAAGGGATAAGGGCTTTCATCGCTTAAGCGCCTTCTGAAAATTTTTTATATGCATTGGCCAGCTTTACATCGTAACTGTTTTTTCCGAACGCTATGCCATTGTAGCCTCGCGCAAATGCTTTCCAGTCCTTATTTTTCAGGGCATTGATCAGGCCATTCACTTTAATGTAGCGGCACATTGCATCAAGCTGTGAAGCTTCGTCTTTATACATTGCATTGACGAAAGTCTGCAGAGAATTATAGCCAAGCGATTTCCAGTGATAGCCCATCACCTGTCCAATGCCCCAAGAGCAGGATTCCAGCGCCGATTCACGATGATATTCAGCAGCCGCAGCCAAACGGCCATGCTGCGCAGAATATAAACCATAGCCGCCTGACGTTTTGCTGCAGAGATTTGGCTGTTTAATCTCCATTTTTTCCACAATGCTGAATAGCTTGCCGGCGATCAGGCGCTGGCGCATCACATGGCGTTCAAAGAGAATCACTGGAGTATTGTCAGCGTTGAATCCAGATCCGCGGCATTCCACTTCATGAATGGCCTGAAGCACTGCTGGCTCAATGCCCAATTCGGCTGCTTGCTGCTGAATTTGCGCAATCGTAATTTTTTTTGACATGAGCGCCTCCGCTATTTGAACAGCGCAATAAATGCGGCTTTAACTTCAGAAATAACCGCGGCAGCCGGCTTGCCTTTCATCAGCTGCAAGGATTGGTAGCTGATGCCGATCATCAGCATGCCGAATACTGCAAAAATCAGCATCACAAAGCCTTGCGACATCAGCGAGTAGCCGGTCAGCCGGTAATATTCAATGAAAGCTGAGCCGCCATATAAGCTGATGGCCACGCTGATCGCAAATTTTAATATCACGCCGACTGTAATTTTGATACGGCCCTGAGTATCAATATCGCCGCTCAAGATAAGCGCCAGAATTGCGCCTAAAATCGCCGCCACAATTTTGAGCAGCCACGGTAATCCTTTAATTGAAATAGGATCGTTCATCGTTTTCCCCTTGGGGGAAGCTATGTGCTCAGACATAACTTAGTCCCATAATTTAAGTGTTTGTGCGGTTTGAGCCTGAGCCGGTTCAGGCAGCTTTATAGCCTGATGCTCGGCTAAAAAAATGCCGTCCAGCTCAGGATTCAACTCAATCAGTGCGGGCAGCATATCCACTGAATTGTTCTTGAAGTAGCGGTCAGCTACAGCATCCAGCGTGTCGCCCTGCATGGCGTAGACGGCAGTCATACAAGCTTGACCCGGTTGCGTTTTTTGCCGGTTAAATCGGCAATGGTGTGATTCACGATTCTGCGCAGGGACTGCGCTTTCGCCTGCTGATTTTCACCGCGCGTTTGCCCGGCGGCTGCGGTGTCAAAATCCAAGTTGTCTTCACAGATCAGCGCTGCTGCCTCATAGCACACCGCGCGCCTGTATTTACGGATCTGCATGTCTGATTCGATTTTCAGCAATAAGACCTGGTCATTGATGCAGTCCATCGCCAGCAGAACTTTTTCAGCAAGCAGATCCTCACCTTTGGATTTGTCTAAACGAACCGTTCTAAGCAAGTCTTTGATGCTGACAGCCGGGCGGTCATCTTCAGGGTTTTGAACAGTAAACTCAGGAACAGGTTCATTCAGCAGCATGGCTTACTCCGCAGGCGCATTAGAGTCGGTGGACGCAGGAACTGACGCATCTGCTGCCGGAGCATCAGGTGAATCAGCCTGCGAGCCGACAGCGGCGTCGGGAGACGACCCGGTTGGCTGGCGGTTCAATAGCTTCTCCAGCTGTGTCACCTGTTTGACACAGCCGGCTTTAGGGTTGAACCGCAGCGCATTCTTGTAGGCATTCAAGGCTTCAGCCGGCTGGGCTTCTTTCAAAGCCTCGCCTAATGCCCGCCAGCCTTTGGCGCGGACTTCATCCACCATGTCTTCGCCGGTGCCGATTTCAATCAGCTTTTCAATCAAGCCGGTATGGGCCGCAGCAAGGTCACGGTCATTGATGAAGTCCTGAGCGCACTGCTCAGTGATGAATTCTGCAATGCTGCGGGCATGGCCTTCCGGCATCACCATTTCATTCAAAATGGCATATTCAGCAATGCGGACAGCCTGCTCATATTCGCCGGCATCCGCAGCCCAAATCATTAAGCGGACTAGGGTGTGATTCTGCGGGGCCGGTGAAACCGCCAGGCTGCCTTCAATGTATCCGGCATATTCAGGCAGCCATTCCGCCTTTTTGGCAATTTTGTCCTGAATTGATTTAATGTCTTTCAGCTGATTGAGCTGGCTGAACAGGCGCAGTTCAATGTTGCCTGCAGGATTTCCCGCTGCCGAAGAGGCTGCTGTAATTTCAGCCGGAATCTGCACAGACCGGTCGCCTTCAGGCGAACCGGGATCGATGCCCATGATGAATTTTTTCTTGCGCAGGCGCGGATCAAGGTTTTGCGACATTTTTGCAGCTTTTTCAGCCAGCTTGCGTTCACGGCTTTGGCGCATTGAATTTGACATTATGCTACCTCTACGTTTTCGATGAGGACGCACTTTGTGTAGTCTTCGATCACAAAGTCTTCATTCACTGACTGGAAGTCAACTGCGCGGTCCCATTCCGGCTGCTCGACGATAGAGCGGTTCAATGTGCCTGACTGCAGATAGATTGAAAGGTTGTCTGGCGTGGTGATGAGAATCGTTTTTGCCGGGAACTTCGGCACATGCAAAGCCTGTAAAGTGCCGAGCTGCTTATTGGCGTAAATTGTCCGCGCAGCCAGCTGTTCTGTCGGATCTTGGATGGCGTTCAGCAAAGGCAGGTATTTATCGCTCAGAATGCCGCGCCCGCAGATTGCGATCAGGCCGCTGTCGCGGTGCTGCTCTGCGATATATTCTTCAACTGCAAATTCGACCAGTCCATCGACGGTTTTGAATTCCTGCCCCGCGCCAATTTTAGTGACCATTTTGCCTGTGCCGTCGTCGACACCTTCATAATGCTGCTCAGGCGCATTGTCGCGGATCTTCTGCAGCCAGCCTTTTTTGACATCCTGCAGCAGCGGATTGGCAGCGCGGTCAGAGGTTGGCGCGCGGTACAGGCCGTTAAAGCCAATGCACAGCTTATCCAAGGCGATGGCGTTAATTACCATTGCCTGCAGCTTGGTTTTAAAGTCAGGGTGGTGCTTCCATGCATTCAGCAATGACCAGTAATAGGCCACATCATAGTTGGTCTGAGTGCAGTCATATTCGTCCAGCAAATCCAAAGCGCCAACAGGAACAGGGCTGCGGGCTTTAGTTCGCGTATCGGTAGTCCCTGCAACAGTTGTTCCGATTTGCAGGCCAATTTTTTCACCTTTGGCATTGTCGACCGGAAAAATATTAATCTGCTTCAGGAAATCCGCAGACTCCTGGTAAGCGGCGATAATTTTCTGCTCAGGAACAGGCTGAACAGCGAAAGTGTATTTTGCATCTTCAACGCTATTTGCACGCGCAATGTCTGAGATGTATGAAGAAAGTTTTGTCCGCGCAATTGGACTTAAAACGACTGCCATAATTGATTATTTCCTAAATGATTGAATTAGTATGAAACTTGGTCAGTATCGCCGCCGGGTGAAGCAGGCGGATTATTGACGGCAGTCGTTGAAAGCTGGTCGAATTTTGTTTGCAGGCCCTGAATCGACAGCAGGATCGGCGCCAGAGCCTGGCTGAACTGGTCTTGCGGTGCGCCGGCCTGCGGCTCTGTTCCGGCGGCCGGTGCCGGAGCTGGCGCAGGGGGCTTTGGCTGGCTCAGCTGATTGAATTTTTCATTCAGGTCTTTAATGCCGTTCAAGGCAGTCACCAGGCCTTGCGTGACCGTGGCTTGAAAGTCATCAGGCACGGCAGCCGGTTTCGGCTGAGCGGGTGTCAGCATTGTTTTAAGCTGTTCGAGAAAGCCTTTCTGTTCTGTGGAAACAGGATTGCTGTTTTCAGCAGGAGCTGCCGGAATGGACATAAAAATCTCCGCATTGGGTTGAGTGCGTACTGCAAATTGATTGGCTGAAAATTTGATAGGTTCAGTGCCGAGTGAAGCCGGGCTATCGGTGAGGCCAAGGCCGACCTGATAGGCGATGCCTGTCCCGGCAAAGTTGCGGTAGAATTCAATGGATGGATAAATCTTCTGGCCTTTTTTATTCATGGCTACAAAATTCGGCAGTGCTGAAATGGTGTTGTAAAGTGACCATTTGCCGTTTTCTTCTACCGCTTCAACTTTGATGATGTCGCCATAAGCATTGAAGGGCGGTTCCGGCGACCAGCCGGAAAAATGCTCAAGATTAATGCGCGCGCCATATTTTTCCAGACTGTAGCTTGAACCCATCTGCTGAATTTCCTGCGCAGTCAGTTCACGGCCATCGACTGTCTGGCCTTCACGCGCAACACGGAAGCGCTTTTCAACACGTCCTTCTCCTGCAAGTCCCATACAAATTTCCATCTATGTTTCTGATGTATGCAGTCTGCTTGCGCAAAAAAAATGCCGCAATGCGATGAATCCTGTTTAACGCTTAATCAGGATTTTTCAATTTGTGGCCGGGCATGGCTTCAGTCAGCATGGCTGGCATGAATATAAGCTCTCCAATTACATTCGACTTAATGAACCCAAGGCAGCATGGCCGAATCCTGTTTGCTATGGGCATGTCTGTATCTGAAATTGCCAAGCAGATCGAAGAAAACCGCTCCACTGTTGAAAGCTGGAAGCAGCGTGACGGCTGGGAGAAAGCGGATCTGTTTGACGATGTCACTTTAGGCTTGAAAATCCGCTTTATGGCTTTGACGTTTATGGACGGAAAGAGCAATGCCAACTACAAGGAAATGGATTTTATCGGGGTTCAGTTTGAGCGCTGGGCGCGGATCGAACGCTACCGTGCAGGCGGGAATCAGGCGGATCTCAATCCAAAGCTGGAAAACCGCAATGACAAGCCGCGCAAGAAAAAACTTAAAAACCAGATTACGGAAGATGATTTAAAGCTGCTGGAACAGGCATTCCAAGATTTCCTGTTTATTTATCAGCAGGAGTGGATGCAGGCGATTGATGAAAGCGACATCTTCATTCTGCTTAAATCGCGCCAGATTGGCGCTACCCACATTATTGCGCTGTGGGCTTTGATTGACTTGCTTAAAACAGGCAAGAATAAGATTTTCATGTCGGCATCCAAAGCGCAGGCCTACCAATTTATCGAGTACATCAAGGCCTTTACGCTTGAGGTTTGCGGGATTGAATTGACCGGTGATCCCATTGTGATTAACGGCCCGGAGAAGCAGGCGACGGTTTACTATTTGGGCACAAACGCGCTGACTGCGCAGGGCCGGCATGGCGATGTCATCATGGACGAATTTTTTTGGATTCGTAAATTTTTACAGTTCAAGAAAGTGGCCAGCGCAATGGCATCGCAGAAAATGTATAAAGAAATTTATATGTCCACGCCTTCCAGCATCCTGCATGAAGCCTATAAATTCTGGACGGGGACGGACAGCGGCAGGAAGCTGCCGGTTGAAATCGATGTCAGTAAAGCTGCGCTGAAAATGCCTGTCAAATGCGCGGACGGCAAGACCCGCCAGATTGTGACATTGGCCGATGCTGAAGCCAAAGGCTGTGACCTGTTTGACCGCGAAAAACTGCTTAATCAATATGGCGATGATGAGTATTCAAATCTCTATGACTGCGAGTTTATCGATGATTCCGGCTCCTATTTCCCGCTCAAAATCATCACGCCGAACATGGTGGATTCATGGCAGGTATGGAAAGACTTTAAGCCGAATGAAACCCCGCATTACCGCGGTGAAGTCTGGCTGGGCTATGACCCGTCATTCACTGGGGATAATGCTGCGCTGGCGGTAATTGCGCCTCCGAGAACTCCGCTTGAACCCTACCGCATTCTTGAGATTAAGCAGTTCAAAGGACTAAGCGCCCAAGAGCAGGCGCTGTATATCAAAAAGGTCTGCGGCCGCTATGACGTGACGTTTATCGGGATCGACAACACCGGCAACGGTATTGCCGTTGCAGAGCATGTCGCCAAATTCTTTCCGGCCCTAACCCGCCTGAACTATAACCCTGAACTTAAAATCCGCATGGGTTTAAGAGCCAAGGAGCTGCTGCAGAAAAGGCGCCTGCATTTTGATGCCGGCCTGACAGCGGTGGCCAAAGCCTTTCTTTCGATTAAGAAAGCGCTGACCAGCGGCGGCGGCAACAAAACCTTGATCACCAGCCGTTCTGCAGAGAACGGCCATGGAGATATGGCTTGGGCAATTATGAACGGTTTAGAAAATGCCCCAATCGTTGATACCACTGATGCATCACAGCAAGGCGCGCAACGCAGCCGAATTCGAGTATTTAAATCATGAACTTAAGAAATCTGCTTTCCCAAACGCTGAACAGGTTTGGCGCCGCGCCATCATCGCCTGAACCGGCAAACAAGGCTTCAGTAATCTGCCGCAGCTTTGGACAGCCTGAGCCGGTACTGGATGGGCATGCCTTGTTTGAATACGGCTATTGCCCGAAGTGGCAGGACTGGTATGACTTGCCTTACGACATGCTGGCCACGGCAAAACTGTTCCGGGCAACCAGCCACCACACCAGCGCATTAATTGTTAAGCGCAATATCCTGACCAGTGATTTTATTCCGCATCCTTGGCTGAGCCGGCATGAATTCAATGCCCTGGCTTTAAACCTGCTGACTTTTGCGAACTGCTATGTGCATGTCAAAAGAAATCTTTTCGGCGGGATCGTCGGGCTTGGATCTCGGCCGGCGCTGAATATGCGCAGGGGCTTGGATTTGAAAAGCTATTTCCAGCTGGACTATGATCAAACCAATAATTATGAGTTTGCGCCGCAAGACATGATTCACCTGTTTGAATCGGATATCGGCCAGGAAGTGTATGGCGTGCCGAACTATTTAAGCAGCATCAATGCAATTCTGCTGAATGAGTCAGCAACGCTGTTCCGCCGGCGCTATTATAAGAACGGTGCGCATGCCGGTTTTATTCTGCACATGACAGACGCATTGCAGACGCAAGGTGATGTTGATGCTTTAGAAGATGCGCTGGAAAACTCCAAAGGCGCAGGCAACTTTAAAAACCTGCTGCTCTATACGCCAGGAGGAAAAGAGAAGGGGGTGAATGTTATTCCGCTGGCTGAAGTAGCCGCGAAAGATGAGTTCTACAATATTAAGATTGCCAGCCGGGATGACCAGTTGGCCGGGCATCGGATTCCGCCTCAGCTGATCGGCGTAGTTCCGCAGAATGCCGGCGGTTTCGGGGATGTTGAGAAAGCCGCCAAAGTTTTTTATTACAATGAAATTGTCTATTATCAAAATCTGCTGAAGCAAATCAATGAAAGGCTGGGGACAGAAGTAATTCGATTCAAAGAGTATGAGCTTCTATCTGCGAATGCAAAGTAAAAGGTCATCAGTATTTTATAATAAATATATTTAAAATTATGTGGTTATAGTGTTTTATTTGTTGATTCAACTTAAGCCGATGCAGCCTGCATCGGCTTTTTTTTGCTTGGATATTCTCATCTCATGGCTGTTTAGCCAGCTCTAATCGTTAAATGTAAAGTCAATCCTGCAATAATCTTTTTCACAAAACTTCCCTGTGTCCGAAGGCAAAACGCAGTCTCCTCTCCCGCCTGCGCAGTTCCTAAATGTCGCGTTTTAGATGCAACAGCATAGAAACCCTAGCCCTTGTGGTTTAAAGGGCTTAGACGTGATCCTATGCCTATCCAGTGACGCAATTTGATGCGCATAGATGCAGATTAAGTTTATACAAGGAAAATATCATAATTTGACTATAGGTAGATTTGAGGTTACTCAGGTTACCTACATGTTTTTAATGGTTTAACTTTATGATTATTAATATTATTTTTGGTAGCTTGTACAAAGTTACTAAAGGTTACTTTTTTAAAAATTTAAAAATATAGTCATAGAAAACAATATCTTATTAAATTCATTAAGTAACCTGTAAGCTAAGCTACAAGTAACTTAAAGTAGCTTAAAAGTAACTTTAAAAAAAACATAAATTCTTCAATGATTATATATAGTTAAGTATATAAAAATATTTTAGTAACCTGAGTAACCCAAAAATAAACTGATTAGAAAATTAAAAATTAAAGCAAATAAAAAGTGCTCTTATATAGCAGCGGCAGGGAATATGCTGATGCATTTTTTCTGATATAGGTTTCCACAAATATCCACAAATATTCATTTAGATTATGAAAATTAAGCTTATTTTGGTTCCGACCCTCGGGACCAAGATTTTGAAGAACCCCAAGCATATTAAGTCTTGGGGTTTTTTATTGCCTGATGATTAATAAAAATTAATATAATATATTTTTAGAAATATCTATTGGTATTCTTTTTATAACTTAAATTAAAAACTATTCTTTAGGATATATTATGGGGTTGAACGGTATTCAGAAAATTGTATTTATTATTGTTGCTCTTGTCGTATTAATTATTGCCTGGTGTATTTTTCCTTTGTTTTTCAAGTGGGTTATGGGGGAAATCGGGGCTAAAGAAACTGAATTAAAGGATTTTGGAGCTTTAGGAGATATATATGGAAGTTTAAATACACTTTTCACGTCAGTTACATTGCTTATTGTTATGTATTCAGCTTATTTGCAGCGTAAAGCAAATAAAGAATCAAAAGATTTGACTAGAAAGCAATTAGAATAGAGTGAATTCTCTTTAATTCAACAGTTAGAGATGATTCAATCAAATCATAAAGAACAGATGGAAGAGTTAAAAAAATCTAATTTCGATTCTAGATTTTATTCATTAGTTTATTATAAAAATGATTTGTTAAATGCCATAAAAGTCAAAGATCATCAAAGTGTTGAAACATCGGGGTTACAAGTTTTTGATGACATAAGTTCATTTTTTATAACTGAATTATCAAAATTCGATAAAGAGATAGATCTTAATATTTTAAAAACTCACTATCATGAATATCTTGTGAAAATTAATAATAAGAAAGCAGTGCTTTCAATATATTCATATTTTAAAATTTATAAAAGTATTTATCTCCTTGTAGATAATGCGGGTCTCACAGATAAAGAAAAAAATTTATACATGAACGTCTTGAAAGGATTGATATCAACATCTGAGCAAATGCTACTTTTTTTTATAGCTCCATTGTATCCCGATCTTTTGGAAGATTTTAGAGGGAGAGAAATATTTAACAATTTTAAAATTAATAATGTATCGCAGTATGTTGATCAGTTTTATGATGCATCATACTTTAATTTAGAGTCTTAAAGTTTTTGATGACAATAAAAAACCGGCGCCTAAACGCCGGTTTTTTACATCACTAACTTTCGTCAGTTCTGGAAAAGCTTAGATTGAAGCAAGTGCAGCATTAAAGGTAGCACTTGGACGCATTACTGCATTTACTTTCTCTTGATCAAGAGCGAAGTAACCACCGATATCTACAGCCTTACCTTGTACTTCTGCAAGTTCAGCAACGATTTTCTCTTCGTTTTCGGCAAGTGCTTTCGCAAGAGGAGCAAACTTCGCTTTAAGCTCAGCATCTTCGTCTTGTGTAGCAAGCTCTTCAGCCCAGAATTTAGCCAGGTAGAAGTGACTACCACGGTTATCTAGCTCGCCAGTACGACGTGATGGAGACTTGTCATTGTCAAGCAATTTACCAGTCGCAGCATCAAGTGTCTTCGCAAGAAGTTTCGCACGAGCGTTGTCTTCTTTAATGCCCATTTCTTCTAATGACACTGCAAGTGCCAAGAACTCACCTAAAGAATCCCAACGCAAGTGGTTTTCTTCTACAAGTTGTTGTACGTGTTTAGGTGCAGAACCACCAGCACCAGTTTCGTACATGCCACCACCGGCCATTAACGGTACGATAGACAACATTTTTGCAGAAGTACCCAGTTCCATGATTGGGAACAAGTCTGTGAGGTAGTCACGAAGAATGTTACCTGTTACAGAAATGGTATCCAGACCGCGAGCAACACGTTCAAGCGTATAACGCATTGCACGAACTTGAGACATGATGTGAATGTCTAAACCAGTTGTGTCGTGATCTTTCAAGTATTTTTGTACTTTCTTGATTAGTTCATTTTCATGTGGACGGTACGGGTCAAGCCAGAAGATCGCAGGCATGCCAGAGTTACGTGCACGAGTTACTGCAAGTTTCACCCAGTCACGGATCGGAGCATCTTTCACCTGACACATACGCCAGATATCGCCTTCTTCCACGTTTTGTGACATCAACACTTCACCTGTTTCAAGGTCAGTGATGTTCGCAATACCTGCTTCAGGAATTTCGAATGTCTTGTCGTGTGAACCGTATTCTTCAGCTTTTTGTGCCATCAAACCAACGTTTGGCACAGTACCCATGGTACGTGGGTCGAAGTTACCATTCCATTTACAGAAATTGATCATTTCCTGGTAAATACGTGCGAATGTAGATTCAGGCATGACTGCTTTAGCATCATACTGTTTACCATCAGCACCCCACATTTTACCACCGGCACGGATCATTGCAGGCATAGAAGCATCTACAATGATGTCGTTAGGAGAATGGAAGTTGGTGATGCCTTTAGCTGAGTCAACCATCGCCAGTGCTGGGCGGTGTTCTTGACACGCGTGCAGGTCACGGATGATTTCGTCACGCTGTGACTCTGGTAAGGTTGCAATCTTTTCGTAAAGATTAGCCATACCGTTGTTTACGTTAATGCCTAATTCGTCGAACAGTTTACCGTGTTTTTCAAATGCATCTTTGTAGTAAATTTTCACACAGTGACCGAATACAATCGGGTGTGAAACTTTCATCATGGTTGCTTTAACGTGTAAAGAGAACAAAATGCCTGCTTCACGGCAATCTTCAAGTTCTTTTTCATAGAAATCGCAAAGCGCTTTCTTGCTCATGAACATTGAGTCAATGATTTCACCATCAAGCAAAGCAAGTTTCGGCTTGAGAACAATGCTTTCACCAGACTTGGTGATGAGTTCCATTTTTACATTGCGTGCACGGTCAAGTGTCATTGATTTTTCACCGTGGTAGAAGTCGCCTTCATCCATGTGTGAAACGTGAGTTTGTGACCATTGTTTCCACTCGCTCATTGAGTGCGGGTGTTTTTTCGCATAATTTTTTACAGCAGTCGGCGCGCGACGGTCAGAGTTACCTTCACGCAGAACCGGGTTTACAGCAGAACCGAGGCATTTGCTGTAACGTGTTTTAATTGCTTTTTCTTCCTCAGTCACCGGGTTTTCCGGATAGTCAGGAAGAGCGTAGCCTTTCGATTGAAGTTCCTTGATACAAGCTATCAACTGGCCAACTGACGCACTAATATTTGGGAGTTTAATGATATTAGTGTCTGGGTCTTGTGTGAGATTGCCAAGCTCTGCCAGGGTATTCGGTACTTTTTGCTCATCGCTGAGGAAGTCCGTAAATTCTGCAAGCACACGTACGGCTACAGAGATGTCTTTTTTAACAATCTCTACACCAGCTGGCTTGGTAAAGGTTTCAATGATCGGCAGCAGGGAGTAGGTCGCCAATAGTGGCGCCTCGTCGGTCAATGTGTAAATGATTTTTGACTTTCCACCAGCCATATATAGCCCCTTGCTTTAGATTGAGTTTGTCAGTACCGAGCTTTTGGCTCAGTTCTGCGAACCGGTTTGCTTAAATAAAACATTAAAAGTATTGGCGCTTATTTGCACCTCAGCCGAACAGCAATATCTTGCATATTGGTCTTTGGCTGAAAATTTGTATACATCAGTGTTGTTCACCAATCCCCCTATTCTACGTGAAATTTAGTTATTTTTCGAATCGGGGTGAGGCTTCCGGTCTCTCATGTGGCAACTCCCCGTATTTGGTCATATAAGTAGAGAATCTTGCTTAATAAGTTATATAATTTATTATTATCAATAACTTATTTGTATGAATACCTCCTGCATAAAAAAAAACCGGCGAGCGATTTTTTGCCGATTTATAAACTAATTACTTAGGACATGTTGGGTATCATGGAAATAAATTATCTAGCGGGGAAGAAGAGGTAAATTTTTCTTAGATTGATTGGACAATTATTTGGGGGAGATAAGCATTTATTATTGTTATTCATGACTGCGCTGAAAAGTGTGCTGGCAACAATCATAATCATTACTGTCATCGAAAATGGGTTGCAGATCTGATGTAAAAGAAGAAGTTAAATAAATGAATAGCTGTTCTGAGCAGCAGTATTTGAACAGGACAGTCCTAGAGAAACAGGAAATGCGTTAAGAGGGAGACTCAAAAAAACAGCAAGGCTAAAAAAGATGATTTTTCAATTTTTGCGCAAGAAATATGGCAATTTGCTCTACGATGATTTCTGTAACATAGAGTATGCCTGAACAATTGAATGATGAGCTGATCAATTGTGCCGTGTTTAACAAATGGATGATGAGCTAAACACTTAATCATCGGACTGTCCCGATGAAAACTGGAAACCATGCTATTGTAGTCAAATGTTGATTAAGGATAGCTTTAGATTTTCGCTTCGAGTCCGACCCTCGGGATATATATTCAAACAATATAAGTGATTAATAATAGATTGGTTTTTTATTGTTTGAATAGAATTGCGGTATGCTTTTGATGCCAAGGTGAAAACTAGAGTCAATATTGGGTATAAATTGTCACTGTTTGTCTTTATTCATTGTCTTCAATATGAAACTTTGTTAATAAGTATCAACTAAAAAGTAAACATGTATTCATTACCAAAACCCTTTGAAATCTGCCCAACCCAACGCTCTATTTGATCTGCCTTCATCACCTTAAAATCCCGC
>NZ_JBIQOC010000049.1:0-39550 GCF_044130295.1 Acinetobacter uliginosus
GATGAGATGTAACTCATTGAAATGTGTCATCATATTCGTCGTCAGAAAACAAGTATTATGCCATTATTTCAATGAGTTATCTTTTTTTGTCGTGTACAAAGAATAGAATTAGAAGCTTGCCTATCTTAAGTTTAGCTATCATTTATTCAATTCAATAATTTTGATCATCCTTGATTCGAATGAAAAAGGCTGGGGAACGGGTCTTGTTAATAAAATATTTTCGACATTGGGATTGTACATACAATAAGTCAATCCTATGTATGCAAGTAAATCCTCTAAATAAGTCTTTAAATAAATAATTGTTTAATAATATTTTTTGAATAATTTATTCATTGAAGGATCAATCTTAATTTTCTTAATCTAAAAATCGGATGAGGTCGAAATAAAAGCGTCAAAAGTAAGCTAAATTGCATGGCAGGCTAAGATGAAACTGTTCAAAATACAAAAATTTGATTACAAATTTAATAGATTGTGCATAATAAATTTATCTATTGTTGAAAAGGTCACTTATATGGATCCGTCGCCGTGCCGGTTTAAATTTTTTTTAACCAAATTCTTGAAAACGGAGATATAAACTAATGGAGTTTTTATTAGATCCGGGAATTTGGGTTGGTTTGCTTACCCTTATTGTTTTAGAAATTGTTTTAGGTATTGATAACCTAGTATTTATTGCCATTTTGGCCGAAAAACTTCCTCCAGAACAACGTGATAAAGCACGTGTAGTAGGTCTTTCCCTCGCTTTATTCATGCGCTTGGGCTTATTGTTTGCTATCTCTTGGTTAGTCACTTTGACCAAACCGCTTATTACCGTCTTTGATTGGACATTCTCAGGGCGAGATCTTATTCTTTTATTCGGTGGTTTATTCCTGGTCTATAAAGCTGTGACTGAACTGCATGAAAAAATTGAGGGCAAGCCTGAAGTTAAAGTTACCACCAATATTGTTTATGCAAGTTTTACCGCAGTTGTTACACAAATTGTAGTGCTAGATGCGGTATTCTCTCTAGATTCGGTGATTACCGCAATCGGCATGGTCGACAACATCTATGTGATGATGGTGGCCATGATTGTTGCCATGGCTGTGATGTTGCTGGCTTCTAAATCGTTAACTACTTTTGTAAACAGACATCCGACTGTCGTGATTCTGTGCTTAAGTTTCTTGTTGCTGATTGGTATTAGCCTAATTGCAGAAGGTTTTGGTTTCCATATTCCGAAAGGTTATATTTATTCAGGTATTGGTGTTGCCATTGCAATTGAAGCATTTAACCAGTTTGGTCAACGTAATGTAGCCAAACATGAATCTAAAATTCCATTACGTCACCGTACTGCAGATTCCATCTTGAAAATGATGGGCGGCAAAATGGAAACGGTCACTAACAGTGCTCAGCACTTTGAAGCGCAAGAAGCATTTGCTGATGAAGAGCGTTATATGATTGGTGGGGTATTAACCCTGGCAGAAAGGTCAGTTGCTTCGATCATGACTCCGCGCAGCCAGATTTCCTGGGTGAATTTGGATGACAGTGCTGAACAGATTCGTGAACAGGTACTTGCTGTACCGCATAGCTTGTTTCCAGTTTGTCGTGGTAGCCTGGATAAAGTATTGAGTGTGGTTCGTGCCAAAGAACTCCTTGATGTCATTGAAGAGCCAGAACAGCTCAGGGCTTTAATCAAACGCCATCGTCCGATTTATATTTTTGAAAAAATGAAAGTGATTGATGCCATTAATACCTTGCGTAGCTCGAAAGGTTCATTGGTATTGGTGAGTGACGAGTTTGGAAATGTGCAAGGTTTGATTTCTCCTCTGGATGTATTTGAGGCGATTGCAGGTGAATTCCCGGATGCTGATGAGCAGCTCGACTTGGTAAAAATTGATGATCATACTTGGAAAGCCTCTGGTATGCTTGATGTGTATCAGCTTGAACTGGAGCTGGGCATGCTGGATTTAGTTGAAGACGAGGCTGGTTATATCAGTCTTGCCGGTCTGATTTTAGAGAAAACTCATGGCAAAGTCAGTCTTGGGGCGCAACTGGAATATCACGGTATTCACTTTGAAGTGACTGAACTGGAAGATAACCGGATTAAGTCCGTACTCATTACCTATCCTTAGAGAATATGCTTGGGTAGAGTTTGGTAAAGAAGGTGATTCAGGATTTAAACTCGAGATTTATATCTTTTAATCCCTCTTTTTCCCTATTGAAAAAGCCTAATAGACTCGATCTGTTGGGCTTTTTTATTGTGCTTTGCCGTATTTTTATACAAAAAATTTCCTGAAATACTGCAACAAGATAAAAAATGGATGAATTGAGTTTAAATCCCTATTTCTAGTGATATTTAAGTAGATTGGAATCAGGAATAATTAATATATCAAAAAATTGGATCAATTTGATGCGTATTACAGAAACGATTTTCGATTTTGCAAAACTTGCATCTGAAGAAAAGCATCGTTTTTTTAAACTGGTCTGTGAGTTTGATCAGCACATTTTTCCGGATTCTTGCGAAGAAGAAATTTATAATTTTGTCTATGATCAGGATGCTGTTTCAGTTCTGGTCGTTCATTATTACCATAAGGACACACTGGTCGGACAAAATATTATTCCTGTGCTTAAGCTTTCTCTAGAGGGACAGCCTATCTTTGTGGTGAGTTACCGGGCGAGTATTTTACCCGCTTATCGTAAAGGTAACAGAACACTTAAAACCGCAATCCGAGTGGCAATCAATCAGCGAATTCGACATCCCTCCATTCCATTATGGTTTGTACCGACCATCATACAGCCTAAAATTTATACTTATTTTGCGTCTCGCTCACAGAATTTCTTTCCACGTAGATGCAAAGAAATTCCCCAACAATATTTAAAAGTTCTACAGATGATTCAGCAGCGTAAATCTGAAGTGCATAAACGTCGCGAAGATATTTTTGTCTATCCCTATGTGATGCCTCGCACTACACCTGAGCACATTCAACGTCTTAGAAATAAGGCAACACCGCATAGCAATTTTTTTATGCAGCATGTGCCGGACTATTTTGATGGCATGGGCTTGCTCTGTATCTGCAAATTGGATTTGCCAACGATTTTGGAAACGGTATTTAATTTATTTACAGGTCGAAAAATCTATTAAATTTCCGTCGTCATTCACTTTTTTATACCGATACTGGCATGAATATAAGCCCAGACCCGGTCATTACAATCTGAACCAGGTCAACCTTAGTAACCGGAATGTAGACTAAACTTAAAGGCTAAGAATTTTAAGATCCGCATATTGCTGGATTAAATCCGGATTTAAACTTTGAATTTGATCCATAAAGGCCACATTAAAACGTCCGACCGTTTGAGCTTGATCGAAGGCCAGTTTTCCTGCAATGGCAAAATGGGTATGGGCTGCAATCGTCGCAATAGTTGGTGATGTAACAGCGCAATAAGCTGCGATTAATGCACCCAGTGCACAACCTGTCGCAGTGACTTTGGGCTGTAAATAAGAACCGCCATTGACCTGAATTACGACATCTAGCTCTTTAGTCAAAATAAAATCGGATTCACCAGAAATGGCAATACAGTCAGCATGGGCTAACAGTACTTTAGCCTGATGATAGACATCGGCACTATCCAAAGTGCTATCCACGCCTTTGGATTCTACCTGGTTGCCTGCAAGCGTACTGATTTCTGAAGCATTACCTCGAATGACCGTGGGATGATATTGCAGTAATTTATCTACCATATCCGAACGCCATTTTAGAATAGGTCCATAACCTACTGGGTCGAGCACCCATGGGGTATGGGTATGCTGTGCTGTTTGTGCAGAAATTTGCATGGCCTGCATCTGTTCATGGGTGGGTGTACCCAGATTAATACTGAGTGCAGCGGCAATCGTAGTAAAACTTTCCGCTTCAAATGGATTGTCAATCATAGCCGGAGAGGCACCTGCGGCCAGCAATACATTGGCTGCATAATTTGCTGCAACACTGTTAGTAATACATTGCACCAAAGGCTGCCGGCTTTGCAGTTGTGTCCATGCTTCAACAATCTGCTCGACCAATGTTGACGTTTGATTCATGGGATTATTCCTTGAATTGTACAGGGTAGAGTCGGAGAAACTGGACATATCAATCACCATCTAGTGGGTGAAATTCTATTGGGTAAAATAGTGGTCTTGATGCTTACAGGTTCGACAGCAGAGTGTCACATAATTTTCAGCATCATAATCGACAGTAAGTTCATTAGAACCACAATACATACAGCGTTTTTGTGAATAAAAACTTAATCGCGGTTCAATTTTTTTCCATAACTTCCAGATGGGCTGGAAAAAAATACTTTCATCATAGCCCAGAAAGCGGAACAACAGGATTTCGCTCATCTTGCTAAAAGGAATGTTGTGTGGACGAGGCAGGGTGGAGGTTTCCCATTTTTCAGTTACGGAACGTTCACGATATTGTTGTAAGGTTTTCTTTAACAAATTGGTGTTAATGAAGTTTTCATTGCGTGCTTGTAGTACTTTTTGCTGATGCAAATATTCTAAAGCAGTTTGTACTAAATAGTAGATTTGACCTACTGCCAGAGAATCCATCAGGCGATAGCAGAAGGTCTGAAAGCTGTTGTTCCCTGCAATTTGAATGCCCCAAGTCCGACAATAAAACTGGGCGAACTGAATAATTTCCTGATACAGCACCAGATAAAGCGTATTTTTGACTTCATCGGCATTTTTAAAAGGCACACCCAAGGTTAAATTTTCATAGAACCAGTTTCTCAGTTGCTGGGTAATACTGAACAGACTCGGTTCCGAATAACCGTCCAAACGGACATTGACGTAATAATGATGGGCTTCGGATGCAAAATCCTTGGCAATCAGGATCTGTTCTTTTACCAGTTGCTTGATCAAATAATTCTGGAACAGATAATTTGGTGTAAGGGAATGATATTTAATGTTTTCCCAGTCTATATATTCATGATGCGTAGTATGTTCCTGAACCTGATTATCCAGAATACTGAGTAAAAACAATTTATTTAAAAAACTGATTTGATCCAGCCGGTATTCAACAGCATCTTTGTCTTTGGACTTCAGCTTACGCTGTTCTTGCAGCCGTGTTTCAGCCAGCATTTTTTTACGCTTGGACAGACATGTTTCACAGTGGCAGTTGCCACGTCCATCTTGAAACAGGCGATGATGACAGTGGCTGCATTCATGAAAATTCATTGCTTGATCGTACTGTTCAGCCTCTATCCAGAACATGGATGCCTGACATAAAGGACATGATGTACTTTCATCGAGCTGTTTTTGCAGAATTTGAAGAAGCATGGAATGGGTCGATCACAAGTCGGGTTAATCATTGCAGAGATTATACACCTGTCTTTTGCCAGGACGTGATGGAATAGTACTGAATGGAAAATAATTCGCTAAGCACAAGCTGGCCAGAAAGTAGGATACTGAAAAAATAGCCTAAGTTTTACAATACATTGAAATATGTGGAGGTGAAGACCTGATCTTTCATCTCCACAATAAAGGATAGAGGGCATCAGAAGGATGGGATTGAATCAGAAGGTAAGTTTTCGGTTAATAAGAGGCAGGACAAGGCAGAGACTCATCCTCCTCGCCTAGCTGCTTTGCATTAATCAAGGCCTGAACTTTTTTAGATGGAACTTTTTTGCTTCCTAGAGCATCGTAATTATTTAAAATTGCGCAAATATCCGCTGATTTCATTGGAATACCTTCACAGCTTAGAAACATGGCAATCACTTTGTGATCAATTCCGGCAGCATCAAGCGTTTGCATGGTTTTGATATTTTCAACGCGAACAATATGGTCTTTTAAATACATAATACACCTCTTCTCGTTTTGTTTTAATTTTATAGTGCGCTTTACACAGATGAATACAAGCAAAAATCGTGCTCAAAATGTAGTCATCTTGAAAGTTAGTGTCAATTTGGGTTAAGTCATTTTAGTCAATCTGAAAAAATTGAATTTATACAAACATATATGGAAAGCATCATTTCCGCCGTAGATGGTTATATGTCGGAAAGTGAGGTTCATATCAAGATTGACATGGTTCATGTACTGCACTCATGCATCTTTAGTGGTCAATGAGGACATTAATTGTACCAATGTGCGTAATCTGAATTGAAAACAGGCAGCAATATGCCCATATAAGACTTAAATCAATGGCACAGACAGATTGCGAAAGTTGTCGTATGATCGAAGCATTTCACAACAACAACGTCTTGGCTTAAGAACGACAGGATTAGGACATTATATGAATATCGCGGCAAACCCGGTGGTTGAAGCAGACCAGACTGTTTATTTAAAAGACTATCAAAAACCTTCTTTTTTGGTGGATTCAATCAACTTAGATATTCGAGTCTATTCAGATCATACCCAGGTCAATGCAAACCTGGTGATGAAACGCCAGACTGCCGGCGATTTGGTGCTGCTGGGCCGTGATCTGGAATTAAAATCCATTACTTTAAACGGCAAGTTGCTGACTGAGGCAGATTACACACTTGATTCAGAACAATTGGTGATTGCCAATGCACCAGATCAGGTCATTCTGGAAACTGAAGTGGTCATTCATCCGGAAAGCAATACCCAGCTTGAAGGTTTGTATCAGGCCAGTGGTGATTTATTCGTAACGCAAAACGAGCCTGAAGGTTTCCGTAAAATTACCTTCTATCCAGACCGTCCGGATGTCCTGTCTGTATTTACTACCCGTGTCGAAGCCGATAAAAAATTTCCGGTACTGTTAGCCAATGGTAACCTGATGGAAGCTGGTGAGGCTGGTGAAGGTCGTCATTATACTATCTGGCAAGATCCGACCAAAAAACCAAGCTATCTGTTTGCCTGTGTGATTGGTGATTTGGCGGTACTAAAAGATTCTTATGTGACCTCTGAAGGTCGGAACGTTTCGCTGGAAATTTATGCCGAAGAAAAAGACATTCCAAAATGCCACATTGCCATGGAAGCCCTGAAACATTCAATGCAATGGGATGAGGAACATTATGGTCGTCCCTATGACCTGGACAATTACATGATTGTGGCGACCAGTGCCTTTAACATGGGTGCCATGGAAAATAAAGGTCTGAATATTTTCAATACGTCTTGTGTGCTTGCCGATGAAGAATACACCACCGATGCTGCCATCATGCGAGTACAGTCGGTCATTGCCCATGAATACTTCCATAATTGGACCGGGAATCGGATTACCTGCCGTGACTGGTTCCAGTTGTGCCTGAAAGAAGGCTTGACGGTATTCCGTGATCAGTCTTTCTCGGAAGATTTACAGTCCGCAGCGGTACAACGTATTGATGATGTAGCTGTACTTAAAGCCCACCAGTTCCCTGAAGATTCTGGTCCATTATCGCATCCGCCACGTCCAGATCATTTTGTCGAAATTAATAACTTCTATACGGCGACGGTGTACGAAAAAGGTGCGGAAATTAACCGTATGATGTCGACCTTACTGGGTAAGGAAAAATTCCGTCAAGGTACAGACGAATATTTCCGCCGTCATGACGGTCAGGCAGTAACCGTTGAGGACTGGGTGGCTGCGCTCACTGCCGGTTCAGGCGTGGATTTATCGGTATTCCTGATCTGGTATAACCAACCGGGCACGCCAAAACTGCAAGCCACAGGCGAGTATGATGCTGCAACTCAAACCTATCGCTTAAGCTTTAAACAAAGTTTAAAAACGAATGCAAAATATCCTAACCTCAAAGCGGTTCCTATTCCTGTTGCATTAGCATTGTTTAATGCCGAAACAGGTGAGCAATATACCTTGCAATCTGAAGCACTGTTTGAAAATGGCGTAAAAGATGGCGTGTATTTATTTGATCAAAATGAGGCAAGCATTGAATTTAGCGGCGTAATGGCAAAACCTGTGGTGTCATTGCTGCGTAATTTCTCTGCACCGGTCAATCTTGAATTCAACTATTCAGATGAAGAACTGGCCTTCTTGATGCAATATGAAACCAATGGTTTTAACCAGTGGCAGGCCACTCAAACCCTGCTGGAACGTATTTTGCTGGAAGAGCATGATGCTGATATTTATATTCAAGCTATGAAAAATACTTTGCCTGAAGTCATTAAAAAAGATCCGCTCTTGGCTTCACGTCTGTTTGATGTACCGACTGAAGGCTATTTGGGTAGCCGTATTGATACCGATTATCAACCTGCTAAAATTCAGGAACAGCGTAATGCTTTGTTGGATACATTGGCACGTGACTTGGGTGCATTCTGTAAACAGACTTACCTGGACTTAGATCCGGATAATCAGAGCGAATTCTCTCAGGCGATGGGTGTACGTGCCCTCAGAAATATCATGCTTGGTATGATTGCACGTCAGGGTGATGCCTCTGCCTTTGATTTAGCGTATGAACAGTATCATACAGGCAATATGTCTGAACGTTTGGGTGCACTTAAAGTCTTGGTTTGGAATGATGCGCCACAAGCCAAAGAAGCTTTAGCAGACTTCTATAGCCGCTTTGAAGATGAAGCCTTGTCGTTAGATCAATGGTTTATGGTTCAGGCAGCGCATCCGAAAGCAAATGCAGAAACCATCAAATACTTAACTTCACATCCTGACTATGATTTGGGTAACCCTAACCGTATTCGTTCAGTAAGTGGCGGTTTAAATGCCAATCCAGTCAATACCTGGAGTTTTGGTGTGCAACACTTTATTGATCTGGCTAAATATCTGGATGAGAAAAACCCGATTGTCGGTTCACGCTTATTACAAGTGCTTTCTCGCTGGTACACCTTGGCAGAGCCACAATGTACAGAAGTGAAAAATGCACTGGAAGCCTTAAAGCCACAAGTGAAATCCAAAAACGTATCGGAAACTTTGAATAGTATGTTGAGTATCTAACTGAGCATCCATTAATCATGAAAAGCCTTTTCTTGGTGCAAACTAAGAAAAGGCTTTTTTTGTTGATATTTCAAGTATTGTGCGGGCTGAAAATGCTGCTTATGTTTAGATTGTCTTAGTTGAATACTGGAATAGTAAGACATAATTTATATTGCATAATTACTTTAAAAGTGTCGAATAAATCACTGTTATGGCTTAAAATAGCCATGTCAAAGCTCATCTTAAGGTGAGCTTTTATCATTTACAGACTGTGATTGCATTAGCCTGTCATTTTACTAAATAGACTGGAGATTGGTTTTGTTAGTTAAAATTGAAGATGGTTTTTACCTAAATTCTCAGCATATCATTGCAATTCGGGTTTCAAAAAATGCGACTGACGGAAATTTTGCTGTGCTGATTGAATATACACCGAATAATATTCAGGCGACGGGAAGCTATCAAAAAAACTTTGCCAGCAAACTTGAAGCAGAAATTTACCTGCAAAATTTACATCAACATATTTCCAAAACATAAAGGGTGTTGAGGTTACTTCAATGCTGATTAAAAACAGTTTCTTTGGCAAATACGCCCCATTCAGTTTACCAGCTTGAGATCAAGTGCATGGATGGCGGCAGCAGAAGCACATGATAGATATGCTTATATAAAAAAGTCCCTGTACTACAGGGACTTTTTTATTGCTTAGACTTTCATAATCAGTACTGGAATAGGAGACTGAGTCAAGACTTCTTGGGCCACACTTCCCAACACTAATTTCTTAAATCCGGTACGACCATGTGAGCCCATAATAATCAGATCGGCACCCACTTCATCGGCAACCTGCATAATACCTTCAGCAGGTGATACACCCCGAACGATTTTGGTATCGACCGCAATGCCATCACGAATGAAAGATTGCTTGATTTCTGCCAGGTTCAACTGTGCATTTTTTTCAGCTTCGATAAAGTAATCGGTAATTGCCGGTGCGACTTTATAAAAATCAACTCCAACAAAAGGATCAACCGCAATCACACTGGTAATGGTGACCTGGCAATTTAAAGGTTTGGCCAAAGCCAGAGCCTGTTCAACAGCGGCATAAGAAATAGGAGATTCATCTACTGGAACCAAAATATGTTTATAAGTCATGAAATTACCTTATGAATATTGCTGAATGGATAAGTGTGATGGAGATTTATAATCAGTTATGATGATCATTTTACCAATTGCCGAAATTGATAAAATGAGCCTTTCATCTATGGAGAGGCTCATTAAAAAACTTATTCTTTGACCACTAAAACAGGAAGCTTGGTGGTTTTTAGAACATCCTGAGCAAAGCTGCCCAGAAGGAATTTTTGAAAACCTTTACGACCGTGAGAACCCATCACAATCAGGTCAGTTTTCAATTTTTCCGCAGTTTCCAGAATACCTTCTTCTGAAATATTGCCCTTAATGATTTGAGGTGTTGCAATGACACCATTTTCAGCGGCAATTGCTTTGGCTTTTTCTAAGGCTTTTTCGGCATTGGCATAAGCCTGCACAAAATATTCTTTCATGATTGGAGATGGATAATAAAAATCTGCTTGAGAAAATGGGTCTTCAGTAACCAAGCTGATCAATGTTAACTGACTGGAAAATGCTTTAGCAATTTGAGCTGCATTTTTAACTGCAGAGAAAGAAATTTCTGAGCCATCAACTGGGACTAAAATATTTTGATAAGACATAAGCATGATTCCTTAGCATTTATTATGTAGCTATTGTTTATACATAGCACATTGTATTGAATTGATCAATTTACTCTGTAAAAAAATGTTTTAAAATTCATTAAATTATATACAAATTATAAATATAACTGTATTCACTGTGACATTCAAAAACCGAGTTTAAAAATCAACATTTGGGCCTGTATTTCTAAATGTTTAAACAGTCATTAAAATGCTGCAAAATATGATGATTTTTCTCAATTTTGTGGAAAAGTTGATAGGGCAAATTGTGTATTCGAAATCTTTTAGTCTAAGTGTATGCCTCATTGCTGCACTATCCAGTAGTGCTTGCCAGAATATACAAAGCAATAGCAAGGTCATTGCCAGTGTATTTAATGCCTCGACCAATGTTCAAAAAAAGTTTATTGATCGGCATGCTCCTGAAGTTTTAGCTCAAACCAATATTGCATATCTGCAAAATCCGGCGCTGCATCTGGATCTTTACCAACCCCGTGATATTGCAGAGTTGGGAAACCGGCCGACGGTGGTCTGGATTCATGGCGGTGGCTGGATTTCCGGTTCTAAACAACATGCTCGAGGCTACTTTAAACGTCTTGCTGATCAAGGCTATAACGTGGTTTCAGTCGAATACCAATTTGCTCCGCAAACGATTTATCCTGAGCAGCTGCTGCAAATTAATCAGGCCCTAAAATTCATTAGCGAGCATGCCGAGACTTACCATATTAATGCCCAGCACCTGTATCTGGCGGGTGACTCGGCAGGTGCAAATTTAGTCAGTCATTATGCAGCTTTACTCAGTAATCCTGATTTTGCCCGAAAGTCTGCGATTTCACCGTTAATCCAGCGTGAGCAAATTAAAGGGTTGATCCTGCATTGTGGTATTTATAATATGAATGCCTTTATCAAAACGGCTCCAGATGAATTAAAACTGATTGAATGGGGAGTGTTTAATCTGGTTCAGGCCTATACCGGCAATAAAAAAGATGATACAGATTTCTTAAAAAGCATTTCTCCCATTCAATATTTAACTGCGAATTATCCGCCTGTTTTCATTAGTGGCGGCAATAAAGACTTTTTGACCAGGACTCAGTCTGTCCCTTTTGTAAGTGCTTTGCTTAATCAGAAGATACCGGTAACCGAAGTTTTTTATCCTGAGTCTAAAGAGTTTTTGGTCCATGAATATCAGTTTATGATGAGTAAAAGGGCCAGTCAGCAGACATTTAAGCAAACCATCCAGTTTATTCAAAAATATAGTGATTCAGCTTTGTAGCTTCGTTTTAGACAGGTCATATCTAAAAATGGGACAGCCCTTAAATTATTTAAAATAGTACTTTAATGTAAATTGAGCAAAAGATGATTAGAATTCTGTTTTGTTAGCTTATCCCCTACTGGGTTTAGCTATTATTTTAGAAGAAACAGAACTCACTTTTTGCTCAAAATGGAAGATTCTGGCAAACAGGGATCGAGTTTGCTGGTGATTGTGTGTTCTAAATTCATCGGGCGGGGTTAGCAGGAAGATTAAGAAATTATCATCCTGCATGTCAAGCACACAATTATAAACCTGATTCTGGCTTACCCTGTGCAGGAATATCCATAGCCTGATTAATAAACCGCAAAAATTATTTGCAGGATTGCACTACTTTAAACCTGAATATAATGGATACGACAATACCAAAAATTAAACCCCAGAAGGCTGAACCAATCCCAAAAAACTGAATGCCGGAAGCGCTGAATAAAAAGGTCAATAATGCGGCTTCTCGTTCGCGGACATCCTGAAAGGCGATAGCTATGTTGTGGCTAATGGTGCCCAGTAAGGCAATGCCGGCCAGAGCAACAATAAAAATGGCTGGGAAAGACATCAGCAAACTGGTCAGTGTCGCCGCGAAAACCCCCATCAAGATATAGAAAAATCCACAGCTTATGCCGGCAATATAGCGTTTCTCTGGGTCAGGATGAACCTGATCATCCAGACTGACGGCTGCACTAATGGCTGCAATATTGACCGTGTAACAGCCAAATGGAGCCAGCAGGGTCTGGGTAACTCCGGTCCAGCCAATCAGCTGATTGACATGGGGCTGATAGCCATAGCTTTTGATCATGGCAATACCGGGTAAATATTGTGATGCCATGTTAATGACGAATAATGGCAAGGCCAAACCCAAAAGGGCGGACCAGCTAAATTCAGGACTAATCCATACCGGTTGCGCCAAACTCCATTGTAAAACTGGAGGATGAAACTGCATAAACATTGGACAGAGCACAAGTCCGGCAATCACGGTAATGACGATGCTGTAACGTGGAGACAGACGTTTAGACAGAACATACGCTGCTAACAATGAAATGATAAAGCCCCAGTCATTTTGCATGCTGGCAAACAGGGCAATGCCGAATTTGAGTAACACACCTGCCAACATGGCACTAGTTAAGCTTTGTGGAATATAAGATAAAATTTTCTGAAAAATACCCGAAAAACCTAAAATGGCACTGAGTAAACCACAGACCAGAAATGCACCGATGGCTTCGTGCAAGCTATAACCATTGCCAGTGGCTAAAATCAGGGCCAGTCCAGCAGTTGACCATGACGTGGCAACTGGATATTTAAATTTCCAGGACAAAATTAAACCAGACAGTCCAATCCCTAAACCTAATGCCCAAAACCAGGAGCTAATTTGCTCTGGCGTAGCCCCTAATATTTGTGCAGCTTGAATGACCAAAACTGCCGAAACACTGATACCAATCAGAAAGGTAATGAAACCTGCAAATACCGCAGGAACGGAAAAGTCTTGGAGAAATTTGTGCATACATCCTTTGCGTGCTGGATTTGTTAAAATTTGAAAAGTGTAATAATCATACGCCTGTGGTTAATAAGCGGAAAGAAATTATTGCCTCAATTTATAGGCTTTTTACAGGTTTAATTTGCTTCTTTAGACCGTAGAACTACAGGGTTGAGGTCGCGAGTTTAATCCCGAAACCACAAAATAACAGTCCCACAGCTGCTACACATGAGGCCGTTACTTTATAACGCGAAGTAAAATAAGATGCCAGTTTTGCACCGGAAAAAATCAGGATGGTTAAATAACTCATGCTAATGATCTGCAAGATGACTGCAAGTGCAGTAAAGGTAATGGCCGGATAAGGATAGGCCGGATCGACAAACTGCACAAAAAAGGACAAATAAAATAAAATGGCTTTGGGGTTTAAAATACTGATGGTTAATGCTGTTTTAAAGGGTTGCAGCTGTTCAATATTTTTTTCTACTGTTGCTATTTGTGTTGTGGAGTGCAGGACATTCCAGGTGTGATAGGCAGCAATCAGCAATTTTATGCCCAAATAACTTAAGTAAATTGCACCGATAATCTTTAGTAAGGTAAATACCCAAGGGAAAGCATGCAGTAATGAGGCTGCACCCAATGCTGTCAGTAGAATTAAAATCAGGTCACCGGTATAGACACCAAAAGCACTTTTATAGCCGGCTTTAATACCGAAACGTGAAGCGATGGACATCACATACAGTGAATTTGGACCGGGTAGTAATACGATTAGGGTAGTGCCAATAATATAGGTGCTAAGATCGGTTATGCCGAACAAAATATACTCTCAAATCATCAAAAAAGCCGACCTGTTCACTATAACAAAATCGGCTTTTTTTAGGGAAAGATAGGAATAAATTAAGCTTTAATTTCAGCATCCAAGCCGAAAGATTGGCGCAGTAAGGTATTTAACTGTTCACGCGCTTTAATAAATCCGTCAATGCCGCTTTGTAACAGTTGAGAAGACATTAAATCTTTTTCAATCTGAGCTTTAAAGCTTTCTTGGGTTAAAGGCTCAACCTGATGCTGGCAATGGGCCTGAGTATGATCGTTGCTAAGCTGGGCCACCACTTCACGCTGGTCCTGTTTCAGTTCTGCCAGAAGGTTAGGAGAAACGGTAAGCAGATCACAGCCAGCCAATCCAAGTACCTGATCTATACTGCGGAAACTTGCGCCCATTACTTCTGTTTTGATGCAATGCTGCTTGTAGAAATGATAAATCTGTTTGACTGAAAGTACACCCGGGTCTTTATCAATTGGATAATGATCGACATTTTCCGCTTTTTTATACCAGTCCAGAATACGGCCGACAAAAGGTGAAATCAGGGTGACATTGGCGTCCGCACAGGCTTGAGCCTGATGCAAGCCGAATAACAGGGTCAAGTTACAATGAATGCCTTCAGCTTCTAATGCTTTGGCTGCCTGAATGCCTTCCCAGGTGGAAGCGATTTTAATCAGGATACGGTTCTGATCGATCCCATAGGTTTTATATAATTCCAGAAGTTCTTTGGCTTTGGCAATGGTGGCTTCAGTATCGTAAGAAAGTGCTGCATCGACTTCGGTAGAAACACGTCCTTGAATCAGTTTTAGAATTTCCACACCAAACTTGACTGTCAGGATATCGATGGTACGTTCAACCAGAAGATCGCCACTATACCCTTCAGATTTCGCCTGTTCAAAGGCAGCTTCAATCAGTTCTTTATTTTCAGGCTGATTCGCTGCAGCTGTAATCAGTGAAGGATTTGTTGTTGCATCAAGAGGGCGAAATTTTTCGATTGCGGAAAAATCGCTACTGTCGGCAACAATGGTAGTAAGGTTTTTTAATTGATTTAAGGCTGATTGAGTCATTGTCGTCTGGTTCTTAAAGTTATTTCCCGTTTATTTGTTATATCACAATCTCCTGTTATCCAAAGTAAAAAGCGCGTATAAGACCTGTCTATTTTATGTTTTTTCTTGAATTTCGGATGTGATTAATCAAAAAATGAGCAGCAGCACCCAGCTGGCTTTCACGACTCCAGACCAGATCAACAAAATATTCAAATTTTGGAGTGAAATCCAAAAAGTTAAGAATCTTAAGTTGTTGTTGAATATGCGGATTCTGGTTTAGCATTTCTAAAGGTAAAACTCCCCATCCCAGACCCTGCTGGATCATGGCACAGGCAGATAAATGGTTATCTGTACGCCAGTATTTTTTTGAAAATAACAATTCCGGCTTGATGCTGCGATCGCGACTTGCCACTACAATTTGCCGGCTTTGCAAAATTTGCTCATAGCTCACCTGTTCAAATGTGGCCAAGGGGGAATCAATAGCCGTAACCGGCACCAAAGCCTCACGCTTGAGTTCGACAAACTGTTCGCGCGTTTCCAGCTGTTCGCGTTCAAACATGAGTGCTAACTGCGCAGTCTGGTTGAGCAGCATCTTTAAGGCATCTTCCTGCGGAGCTGAAAAAATATTGATTTGCAGTTCTGGAAACTGTTTTTCCAGCAATGAAATATAGTCAATCCATTTTGTGTGCAACAGTTCAGAGACCACCACAATATTTAAAGCAGATTCCAGACCTTGACTCAGGGCAAAAGCTTGCTGTTTCCATTGATTGATTTCAATTAAGAGCTGTTCGGTTTTTTCATATAAGGTTAGCGCTTGTGGGGTCGGTACAGGCTCACGGCCAGCACGGGTGAAGAGGGATAAATTAAGATCAACTTCCAGATTGGCAATCGACATACTAACTGCCGAAGGTACTTTGCCGAGCTGTCTGGCAGCCGCAGAGAATGAGCCGCTTTCAATCACGGTTTTAAATATGATCAGTTGTTCTTGATTAATATTCATCTATCAAAACTTTTGAAAGAATCTAATTCGATTAATCAATATTATCAAAATAAAATGTCTGCATCCAAATGAAAGAGTTTTAAAATGTTGATGTCAAAAAGAAGGATAATCCATGCGCTAAGCTATGAAACGATCCTACTGGTGATCATTGCAATTGCATTAAGCTTTATTTTTGAAATGCCTATGGAGGTGACCGGTAGCTTAGGTGTTGCAATGGCCGTGACTTCCGTGATTTGGAATATGACTTTCAATCATTTTTTTGAAAACTTTGAAGCCAAACGTCAACTGAAAAGAACAGTCGGTGTACGTGTTTTACATGCTATTGGTTTTGAAGGTGGTTTGATGCTGGCGACCATTCCAATGGTGGCTTATGCTTTGGAGATGTCAATTTGGCAGGCAATTTTGACTGATCTCAGTATGACTTTGTGTATTCTGGTCTATACTTTTATTTTCCAGTGGTGTTATGACTATATTGAAGCTAAATTGAACATTAGTCATCATGTGAAATCTACAGCCTAATTTAAATCTGTGATCTAAAAAGCATGGCTGATGTATGGTTTTTGATAGACACTCATCTTATTTGTATTTTCGCATATTCAAGATATTAGTGAGCATATAAATAGCCAAATAATAAGATGATAATAAAAAAGCCCCTCACTCGAGGAGCTTTCCTGAACCAAAGATTCAGATTATTTTTCAATAATTGCTGTTACACCTTGACCACCCGCAGCACAAATCGAGACTAAAACACGGCCTGAACCTTTTTGGTGAATCAGTTTTGCTGCGGTTGCGATAAGACGACCGCCAGTGGCTGCAAATGGGTGACCCGCTGCTAAAGATGAACCTTTAACGTTAAGCTTGGAACGGTCAATTGAACCCAGTGGAGCATCCAAGCCTAAACGTTCTTTACAGAATTTTGGGTCTTCCCATGCCTTAAGGGTAGAAAGAACCTGTGATGCAAATGCTTCATGAATTTCATAGTAGTCGAAATCTTGCAGGGTAAGACCGGCACGTTCGAGCATACGTGGAACGGCATAAGCAGGTGCCATCAACAAGCCTTCTTTTTTCTCAACAAAGTCAACTGCTGCAGTTTCCTGGAATGTTAAGTAAGCTAAAATTTCGTGACCATTGGCTTTAGCCCATTCCTCAGAAGCTAACAATACACAAGATGCACCATCAGTGAGTGGAGTTGAGTTGCCCGCAGTCATGGTACGTGCATCACCTTTACCAAAAGCCGGTTTAAGTTTTGCAAGTTTTTCTACAGAAGAATCTGCACGTAAGTTATTGTCACGTTCTAAACCGATGAATGGTGTGATCAGGTCATCGAAGAAGCCTTCTTCGTATGCAGCCGCCATTTTTTGGTGAGATGACGCTGCAAGTTCGTCCTGTGCTTCACGAGAAATACCCCATTCAAGTGCAGTAATCGCCTGATGGTCACCCATAGAAAGACCGGTACGTGGCTCACCGTTTTTAGGGGCATCCATCAAGTCTTTAACATTAATTTTGGTTAATGCTTTTAAACGGTCTTTCGCGGTTTTCGCAATGTTCAGTTCAAGCAATGCCTTACGTAAGCCATCACCGAAAGAAATTGGCGCATCAGAAGTCGTATCTACACCACCCGCAATACCGACTTCAATTTGACCCAGTGCAATTTTGTTGGCAATCTGGAATGCTGCTTGCAAGCCTGTACCACAGGCTTGCTGAATATCGTAAGCAGGTGTTTCTGGAGCAAGTTCAGTATTTAACACGCACTCACGGGTCATGTTAAAGTCACGGCTGTGTTTTAAAACTGCGCCGGCAACGACTTCGCCTAAACGTTGACCTTGTAAATTAAAACGCTCAATCAGACCATTTAATGCTGCAGTAAACATGTCGCTGTTAGAAGCAGTAAAGTAAGCACCGTTTGAACGGGCGAAAGGAATACGGTTACCACCGATAATTGCAACGCGGCGAACTGTGTTTTGGCTCATGGTGTTATCCTGTTGAACAGACGTTTGAGGTGTAGATTCGGGTGTTATTGTCGTTGAAGCTATAGTTTTACTACGTGCCGATGTGGAACGGGTACGGGGTGTTTTAGGCGCAGCATCTGCTGACGTGGCCGCCGGGCCAGAAGTTTTAGTTGTGCGCGCAGTACTTTTTGATGGTTTTGACACAGTTTCCGTAGCAGAATTATCGACTGCCGGATTTTCTTGAGTTGTTTTGCTCATCAGGCTTTTCCAAGCATTTTACAGTATTCTTGGCGTGTACATTAACATAATCTAAAAACAGCTGAATTGACTAAAATGACATTAGGCAAAGCATTCAGGTCAAGACATCTATAATTTAACTCAAGTATGATTCTATGGAAACTGATGGATGTATTGAAATATAAGTGCCTGACATCATATTGAAGTTAAAAAGATATTTTCAAAACCATCAAAAATTAATTTGTATGAGAGATAATAAATATGACTGATCAATACCAAACCTTTGCAAAATCTCCTATTGGTAAATTTGTCATCAAAAATTTAGGCTTGCCATCGCCAACTTTTTTAGAGCGTTTTGAGTCTGCGACACCTGTAGTGAAAGGGGCGGTGTTATTTGGTGCTGCATCATCAAGTACATTATCTGGTGCAATCGCACAGGTTCTGGCCAATATTCATGCCAATAGCTACGCAGGTAACAACTCCGAATTACAGCAAGCAGCTGCAAAAACAGGTTTAAATCTGGGCGCTTTTCACCCGGGCGATAAAGAGTCTAAATTTAAAGCAGTCATTTTTGATGCGTCTGGTATCCAAAACTCTGAACAGCTAAAAGAACTTTATAACTTCTTTAACCCGATTGCGCGTCAAATCCAGGCTTCAGGCCGTGTCATCGTTGTAGGGATTAGCCCTGAGACTGCAAAAACGCTAAAACAGGCCATTGCCCAACGTGCACTTGAAGGTTTTGTAAAATCAGTCGGTAAAGAGTTTAAGAAAGGTATAGCGGCAAATCTGATTTATGTTGATCAAGGTGCTGAAGCAAACCTTGAATCTACAGTGCGTTTTGCATTATCTCCGCGTTCTGCTTATGTTTCTGGTCAAGTTATTCGGGTTTCTAAAGCTGAAGTTGTCGATGTAGACTGGGCCAAACCTCTTGCTGGAAAAACTGCTGTAGTCACTGGTGCAAGCCGCGGGATTGGTGAAGCAATTGCCCATGTACTTTCACGTGATGGCGCACATGTCATTTGCCTGGACGTTCCCCAACAGCAGGCGGATCTGGACCGTGTTGCGGGTGCCATTGGCGGTTCAACTTTAGCAATTGACATCACGGCTGCGGATGCCGGTGAAAAAATTAAGGCTGCAGCAGCGGCGAAGGGCGGTCTTGATATCATCGTACATAATGCAGGAATTACCCGTGACAAAACTTTGGCCAATATGAAACCAGAGCTTTGGGATTTGGTGATCAACATTAACTTGTCTGCAATTGAGCGTGTCAATGATTACCTTATTGAAAATGCAGGGTTGAACAGCAACGGTCGTATTGTTTGCGTATCGTCAATTTCAGGTATTGCGGGTAATTTAGGGCAAACCAACTATGCTGCTTCTAAAGCGGGCGTGATTGGTGTGGTGAAATTTACGGCACCTATTTTGAAAAATGGCGTAACCATTAATGCCGTAGCACCGGGCTTCATTGAAACGCAAATGACAGCGGCAATTCCATTTGCGATTCGTGAAGCAGGTCGCCGTATGAACTCAATGAGTCAAGGCGGTCTACCGGTTGATGTTGCTGAAACAATTGCATTATTTGCATCTTCAGCGTCTACAGGTTTAAATGGTAACGTGGTTCGTGTGTGTGGTCAAAGCTTGTTAGGGGCTTAACACATTAAAATCCTCTCCCTTGGGGAGAGGATTTAGGAGAGGGAGATAAGGGGATATATTATTAACCCTCTCTCTAGCTCTCTCCCAGAGGGAGAGAGAACTCCATTAAATAAATTAGAAAAACTTCCAAAGGTTCAGTATGAATACTCGCCATTTTAGTCAACTTCCAAAACCTTATTTAGCCTATCCGAAAGTGATTCAAGGCTTGATTTTTAAAAAGCCTAAAGGTGAACAAGTGCTGCCGCAAGTTGAATATGTGGTGGATTCATTCAAGGTCGATCAAAAGCATCTTAAAGCTTATAACGAAGTGTGCGGCTTCAAGAATAATGGTTATATTCCAGCCATTTATTTAGCGGTGCTATCGCAAAGCCTGCAAATGCATATGATGACGACTGAGACTTTCCCATTTGCAATTTTAGGTCTGGTACATATTCGCAACCAGATTAAACAAAACCGCAAAGTGGGTACTAATGAAGCATTAACATTGTCCTGCAAGTTTGGTGATGTACAACCTCATGATAAGGGCGTGCAGTTTGACTTTATGACCACGGCGAAAGTCGGCAATGACGTGGTGATGGAAGGGGTAACTACCTATTTAGCCCGTCAAAAAACCAGTGTTAAAGCTACTCCTAAACTGGTAGACAATAAAACGCCAGCCTATGAACTCAATGCCGAATGGAATGTATCTGAAAATACCGGTCGCCGTTATGCTTTAACGTCTGGTGACTTTAACCTGATTCATATCCATGCCATCACGGCAAAAGCATTCGGTTTTAAACAGGCGATTGCCCATGGTATGTGGAGCAAAGCGAAAGCACTGGCCAGCTTAACTTTGCCAGATGCCTACGAAGCTGATGTCTGGTTTAAGCTCCCGATGTATCTCCCTTCAAAAGTGGAGTTCTTGACTGCTCAGGAAGGACAAGATACCGAGTTTGTCATCCGAAACGGTAAAAACAAAAAACCGCATGTCACGGGAAGTGTCAAAGCACTTTAAGACCAAAGCCTAAGTCACTGTCGATTTAGGCTTTTTTGTTTTAAGCTCATGGAAAACAGATTTCTAGGGATGGAAGGATGCAGCAACTAAAAGATTACCTTTTTGCCAATACGGCAAATTATCAAGGTCACGTCGATGAACGCTTTATCGACCTTGCCAGACAGTTCAGCCGGATGCAGGATGTACGGACAGAGTTAGGTGGCGCTGCTCTGGTGATTTATTTTCAGGGTCAAAAAGTTGTTGATATCTGGACCGGGAAAAAGTCTGAAACCGAAAGCTGGCAAGCAAATACCTTGTCGCTCTGCTATTCCACCGGGAAAGGGGTTTTATCTACCTTAGCGCATATTTTAGTCAGTGAAGGTTTTGTTGATTATGATATTCCAGTAGCAACTTACTGGCCTGAATTTGCCCAACAGGGTAAAGATCAAATTACCTTAAGGCATATGCTGAGTCATCAAAGCGGTTTATATGATATTCGCAATCTTGTTGCTGATGCCTCGGAAATGGCGGATTGGCAGCATATGCTTGCTGTTATAGCCCAGGCCAAACCACGTTTTGAAGTCGCGACAGATGCAGCATATCAGCCCTTAACCTTTGGTTGGCAAGTGGGCGGGGTATTGGAAAAAGCTACAGGGAAGACATTGGCAGAACTGATGCAACACTATCTGATTGATCCATTGCAATTAGATGCTGCCTATTTTGGCGTGCCGAAGGAAAAACTGGCTGAAGTTGCCAGGATTATTCCTCAACAAAAAGTTTCAAAAGATAAGCTTCAAAATTCCAAACCTAAAGTAACCTGCACAGGCACGCAAAGCATCTCCATTCGATAAATTATTGGAGTTATCCGGCCAAAAACCTCAAGACTTTCAGGATGCGATGATTCCAAAAGGAATGAAAAATTTCAGCTTTTTTAGTGATCAAGGTTTACAAGCTATAATTCCTGCGGCAACAGGTGTGTTTAGTGCCAATAGCCTAGCTCGAATTTATGCCATGCTTGCCAATGGCGGGGAGTGGCAAAGGCAGCAGTTGATAGGCACTGAAATCTTTAAACAGTTAAGCCAAATTCAGTACACCCGACGTGACCGGATTATGCCACTACCGATGCATTGGCGATTGGGTTATCACCGGATTTTAACTTTAGGCAAATCATCATCAGGGTTTGGGCATATGGGCTTTAATGGCTCTGGTGCATGGTGTGACCCGGAGCGTGGTTTAAGTTTTGCCTATACCCATAATTTTTCCACGGCTTCCATCACAGGCGATTACCGGCTGTGGGGCTTGACCCAGGAAACACTACGCTGCGCGGATCGTATCTTGGCAGGTCGTAAGGGTTGGTTTTAATGTGCAACATGTTGTTGAGGAAAATAACGGGAAAATATGCTACTTTGCCTGAGATTCTAGCTGCTGTTGATATTTCATGAAAAATGTCGTGTTAATTCCTTTGCTGGCAAGTACTGCATTATTGGGATGTCAGGATGCCAAGCAATCGAATACGCAAGGCAATGCATCTATAGAGTCGAAAAAGCAACTGGCAGCATGGGCAGGAGAATATGAGGGTACAACACCGTGCATGAGCTGTTTATCCCGTTGCGAAGATTGTCCAGGTATGGCTGTGACTTTGGCATTGTATGAAGATCAAACCTATACCTTAACCCGTGAAAGTTTAAGTGGTCATAGTGAAGTCGAAACCTTGAAAGGTAAGCTGCGTTTTATAGATGAATCAAAGCAAAGAATTGAGCTGATCAATGTGGCAACGCGTAATTTACTCTATGTAAATTTAGATGAAAAAGTTCTTGAAATTCGTGAAGATCAAAGCGGTAAAAGCTATCAGATGCAAAGTGATTTTCTTTTGGGAAAACTGAGCTAATTTTATTGAATGTATAAATAAAAATTTCGTCTTTGTTTCGGCAGAATACAAGATTTTTATTGTTCATACCTCCGCCATTTATTTCACTATTTTATAAAAAAACAGTATGCTTAGACCTGTAAAAAGGAGCATACATGTATCAAGTACTTGCACGAAAATACCGTCCACGTAATTTTAATGAATTGGTGGGGCAAAACCATGTGTCGCGCGCACTGACGAGTGCCTTGGAACGTGGTCGGTTGCATCATGCGTATTTGTTTACCGGGACTCGCGGAGTAGGTAAAACCACGATTGCCCGTATTTTGGCGAAATGTCTGAACTGCGAAACTGGCGTGACCTCAACGCCTTGTGAAGTGTGTGCAACCTGTAAAGCGGTGAATGAAGGCCGTTTTATCGATTTAATCGAGATTGATGCGGCTTCACGTACCAAAGTAGAAGATACACGTGAATTGTTAGATAATGTTCCCTATGCGCCTACGCAAGGTCGTTTCAAGGTTTACTTGATCGATGAAGTGCATATGCTTTCGACGCATTCCTTTAATGCCTTACTGAAAACATTAGAAGAACCACCTGAACATGTAAAATTCCTTTTTGCTACCACTGATCCACAAAAATTACCGATTACTGTTATTTCCCGTTGCTTGCAATTTACTTTGCGTCCACTAGCAGTCGATGAAATTACCGAACATCTCACCAGTATCTTAAACAAAGAAGAAATAAAAGCCGAACAGGATGCCATCTGGCAAATTGCTGAATCTGCCCAGGGGTCATTACGTGATGCCTTATCTTTAACCGATCAGGCCATTGCCTATGGTCAGGGCGCAATCCAGCATCAAGATGTCAAAGACATGCTGGGTCTGATTGACCGTACCATCATTTATGATTTGATCTTGGCCATTCATCAGAACCAGAAAACCCGTGTCAGTGAATTGCTGATGCAATTTAGACAACAGGCGCTGGATGTGTCACTGGTTCTGGATCAATTGATTTCAACCCTGCATGAACTGGCATTACTGCAGTATTTGCCTGAGCTGAGCTTGAAATACAGTGCTGAAATCAATCAAAAGATTATGCAGTTGTCGCAACGCATTTCAGCACAAGATTTGCAATTGTATTATCAGGTGGCCTGTAAAGGCCGTGCTGACCTGCAACTGGCGGTGACGCAAGAGCAGGGCTTTGAAATGTGCGTATTGCGCTTATTGGCGTTCCGTCCATTACAGCCCAATGAAGTTCCGCTATCACAAGTACAACAAGTTGTTACACCGAGCGTTCAGCCTGTAGTACAACAGTCGATTCAACATGAGGTTCAGCAGCAAGCAGCTCAAAATATAATGGTAGAACAGGACACACCTGTTGAATCAGCAGCTGTATATGATGATTTTGATGATGCTCAGTATGATGATGACTCATTTAATGAAGTTACAGCTCAATCTGTTTCTGTAGATGAACCAAGTTCGGATGATTTCCTGGAGAAAGAAACTGTAGAAGCTGAAGTGCGATCTACTCCATCAGATTCTTCATTGCATCCAGCTCAAGTACAGTCGGAAAAAATTATCTTCGATCCATCGAGTGACGATGCTTTATTTGGCTTTGATGATGAGCCTGAAGCAATAAGTACTACAGCTGATGAAGCAAGCAGTGATGACTTTCTGTTTGATGAACTAGTACCCTTAGTACCTTTAGCAGCCAATCAATCAACGCCTGTCAAAGCTCCAGCGGAAGTTCAGGTGCAAGTTCAGCAACCTATAGAAGAAACAGCACAAGATTCATTATTTGATTTGGCAGCTGAACCGGCTGTTCCTGCACATCAAGATGTACAAGGCAATCTGTCAGATGTTTCCTCGAAACTGATGCCACAAGATATTTTAAGACTAAAGCCTCAAGTTCTTGAAGGCGAGTGGACGGTGGATAAATGGGAGTATTGGTTCCGTAACAGTGATCTTTCACCGGCAGTCCAAGAATTGGCTCAACATGGCGTGATGACGGGGCAAATTAATGGTGATTCAATCTTCCATATTCCAAAACAATATGAAGCTCTGTTGACCCAGTTGCAGCATGCCTTGGAGCAGGCATTAAAAACAGAATGGTCGAGTACTCATTTTCAGGTTCATTATGCAGATGTAGAAACCACAACGCCGTATAGCATGCAAAGTGAGCGTAAAGAAAAAGCCTATGCACGTGCGGCAGAGCTACTGCATGCAGAACCAGCGGTCAAAGAGCTTCTGCAAAACTTTGAGGGTGAAATACAGAATATCCAGCTCAAATAAGCTTATTCATTCACATTATATAGATATAAAGCATCCCGTATTTTAATTGGAATCGGGGTGCTTTTTCGTGTCTGTCGGTCTACAAATACATGTACGAAATGACCCTGTGCAGAAGCCACTTCATGACCCTGTTTAAAAATCGCTAAATCATATTGTACGGATGAATTTCCCAGTTTCGAAATAGCTACGCCGACCTCAATGATTTCAGGATAAGACAGTTCCTGAAAAAAGCTACATGCCGAATCGACCACCAAGCCAATGACTGGCGAATAGCGAATATCAAAGTCGGCCTTTTCAATCAGTAAGGCATTGGCAGCTGTATCAAAATAACTGTAATAAGTCACATTGTTGACGTGTCCATAAATATCATTATCCGACCAGCGGGTTTGAATAGGTAAAAAGTATGAAAAATCGGCACGATGTTTGGGTATTTGTTTCATTGGCATAGTTGTTTTGATGATTTCATTTGTTTTTACTGTGAAGTCCATAAAAATACAAGTGAAAAAATAGATCATCTCAATAAAATGGGATGACCTGTAATAAATCATTATTTGGTTATTTTGATATCACTTAAATCTGTTTTTATCACAAATATAAATAGAAATTTATGCATAAATAGCTTGGTAAATTTCCCGTGCATCCTGTTGAATCAGGTCACGCGGGTTATTTTGCAACAGCCGGGTTTGCAGCATCGCATCACTTGCCAATTGATCCAGCATATTTTCAGGAACATTTAAATCTTTCAGCTTTAAAATCAGGCCACTTTGGTCTAAGTGATTTTGCATATGATCAATAAATAAATCACACAAACCATCTGTACTGCCAGTACTTTTCGGGTCCAACCAGCACATCAGTTCGGCATAGTACTGTTTGGCATTTGGTGCATTGAATTTTAATACTTCGGTCAAAACCAGAGCATTGCTATGGCCATGTGAAATATGAAAATGTCCGCCTAAGGGATAAGCCAGTGCATGGATTGCTGCCACAGGAGCATTGGCAAATGCCTGTCCGGCGAGCATTGATCCAACTAGCATATTTTGACGTGCTTCTAAATTCTGCCCATCTGCTAAGACTAAACTTAGATTTTTATTGAGTAATCTTAAAGCCTGTTTAGCTAACATGTCGGCATAGGGATTCTTTTTGATTTTTGAGGTATAGGCTTCAATCGCATGCACCATCGCATCAATACCGGTTGCCGCGGTAATATGTGCAGGTAAGTTTTGGGTAAAAGTCGCATCTAAAATGGCGACATCGGCAAATAAAACTGGAGCAACGATGCCTGTTTTGGTGGTTTCAGCTGTAGTGACAATCGAGATGGGAGTGACTTCGGAACCTGTACCGGCAGTGGTCGGGACTAAAAGCAAAGGTAGTCGAGGTGATTTGGCATTATTAACCCCGTATAAGTCTTGCAAGCTTTGCTGCTGTTCGGGATGGGCCAGTATTGCAATGATTTTCGCGACATCGAGCGAACTGCCACCACCAAAACCCAAGATGATGTCTGCTTTTTCATTCTTGGCGAATTGTACGGCGTCCAATACAATATGTTCAGGAGGATCGGACTGAACGTTTGAATAAATTGCATAGGGCAGTCGAATGGTTTCTAAAATTTCAATAATCAGCATATGCAGTTGCTGCTGAATGATGCCGGCATCGGTGACCAGCAACAGTTTTTTACAAGCGTGTTGTTGCAATAATGGCTTTAACTCATAGATCGAGCCCAGTCCTGAAATAATATTCGAGACGGTTTGAAATTGAAAATGGCTCATCTATTGCTTCCTTTTTGATATCAAAATCAAGATTATTGTTTTAGTGTTCTATAGGATTCATCCTGTAAATAACTTAACATAAGACACCTGAAAATAAAGCAGTAATTGAGGTTGTTATGTCATCCAAAACGCCCTATAAGGTGTTATGTGTATGTTTAGGAAATATTTGTCGCTCCCCCACGGCAGAAGTTGTTCTTAGACATTTTTGTGATAAACAGCAACTGAATATTATGATCGACTCTGCAGGAACCAGTAATTACCATCCCGGAAAAGCACCAGATGAGCGTAGCCAGAAACATGCCTTAAAACGGGGCTATGATTTATCATCGTTACGGGCGCGCCAGTTAAAAGCGCAAGATTTTCTTGAATTTGATCTTATTCTGGCGATGGATCATGAAAATTTATTCAATATTCAAATGCTTTTAAAACAGACTCAAACCGCATATGCGGCCCGCCAGATTCGGGCAAAAATTGCATTGATGAGTGAATACGATCAAACTTATCCCAAACAGGCGTTGCCAGATCCTTATTATGGCGGAGCAAATGGGTTTGAGCGTGTACTCGATCAGTGTGAATCGAGCAGCTTGGCTTGGGTCAGCATTTTTAAACAGCAGTTCAAACAACAGATCGATGTGAAATAAAGGTTTAAGCACATGAATATTCAAACTCAAATTCAACTTAAGCCTTTTAATACCTTAAGTCTTGATGCAACCACATCGCATTACTGCAAAGTTCAGTCCACAGCTGAATTGGTGGATGCTTTAAATTATGCTAAGCAACAGCAGTTAAATGTTTTGATTCTCTCCGGTGGCAGCAACATGCTTTTGCCGGAAAAAGTCCATGCGCTTGTGATTCATATGGATATTCAAGGCATTGAATATGTGACTGAAGATGATTACAGCAAAACCATTCGCGTGGGTGCAGGTCAGGTCTGGCATGATTTCGTACTCTGGACTACAGAAAATCATTTATATGGCCTGCAGAATCTGGCACTTATTCCAGGTTTGGTCGGTGCATCTCCGGTACAGAATATTGGTGCCTATGGAGTAGAAGCGGGCGAGTTCATCGAGTCGGTTCAAGTTTATGACCGTCAGCTGGAACAATTCAGCACCATTCTGGCTCAAGATTGTGATTTTTCCTATCGGCACAGTATTTTTAAAGACGACCCGAACCGTTTTGTGATTACTCATGTGACTTTTAAGTTGCTTAAGCAAGCCCATTTAATGTTGAATTATGGGGATCTTAAACAAGCTGTGGGAGAGGAACAGACTGCTGAAAACCTGCAAAAACAAGTTATTCAGATTCGTCAAAGCAAATTGCCAGATCCAAAAGAATATCCTAATGTGGGAAGTTTCTTCAAAAATCCGATTATTTCAGAACAGCTTTTTGACCATTTAGTACAGACATTTCCGAATTTGCCCCATTACCCTCAGGCCAAAGGTGGGGTTAAAATTGCAGCAGGTTGGTTGATCGATCAATCCGGCTGGAAGGGTAAAAGACTGGGTGTGGTGGGTATGTTCCATAAGCAAGCTTTGGTACTGGTCAATTATGATCAGGCCAATCTGGCAGATGTTCAGACCACCTATCATGCTGTACAACACGATGTGCAGCAAAAATTTGATATTTTGTTAGAACCAGAACCAGTCTTGTTTGATGAAACAGGCTTAATTCGTTCACATATGGAATAAAAGACAATGGCGAAATCACATTGGATGGTTCGACTGGTACAAATTGCTTCAGTGCTATTTGTACTGTTCGGCTGTTTCATGGTTTTGCTTTATTCACCCTTTTATTCTGGTTGGGTGGTGAGTGCATTAAACAGTTTTGTGCCTGTAGAAGTGAATCAGGTCGCGGCAAAAAGCCAGCAAATGGCAGCTTTAAGTGAACATGAAGATCTGGAACCTGGTTCTAAAGTCTGGATTGCCCGTCAAGCCTATCTGAAATTGATGGAAGAGGCGATACAAAGCCATAATTCACAGGATCTGGTATTGATTCAAGCGCGTTATAAAGCCTTGCAACAAACGATTGAAGATGCACAACTCCAGGAAAAAGAACAACAGGACAAACCGCAAATTCCGCTGCTGGCAAATCCGGTCGAAGCTGCCTCTGAAGCAGAAGATCCAACTCAAACCGTTAAAGACTTGCTGGATTTGAACAGTACTGAAAATAAAGCCTTAATGGAAAAATATCTGGATTTTCTGCGCACGCATGAAATAGAACCGGAAAAGGTCGCTGAAGAACCGGTAGACGAAAGCATTTATCAGGATATTGCCCTGATTCATGAGCAAAATGAACAAGCACAGCCTCAAAGCTCTAAACCTTATGCGATTGTGGTCCTGGGTGGTGGGTTGACACTGGATAAAAATAGCAAGGATATTGTGGTAAACAAATATACCCGTCTGCGTTTAGAAAAAACCTTAGAAATAGAACAACAGTACCATTTACCGATTGTGCTGAGTGGCGTTGAAGCACCGTATATGCAGCGCTGGTTAAAAGCATATAATGTCGATGCGAAACTGCTGGAAGACCGCAGCATGAATACCTGTGAAAATTCGCGTTTTAGCTCATTGCTATTGCAGAAAAAAGGTGGAGCTCCACGGGTGATTCTGATTACCGACCGTTATCATATGCCGCGGACCCGTCGTTTATTTGCCTTAAATGGTATTGAAACTGTACCCGTAGAAGCACCCATGCCGACTCAATTGACCCGGTGGCGTCCAAGTGAACAGAATTATGATCATAGTCGCCGTGCCAATTATGAAATGTTAGCCACTATTCGTGATATCTGGTTTGGTTCCAGTGATTGCCGAGAGGTACCTTAATGCCTGATATTCCATTTTTAAATCCTGCCATTTTAAAACGGCTGGATTTACCCGTTCCAAGTCGTGAAACCACACCTCAATTACTTGAAGCATTGAATCTGAACCAGCCTTATCACCCTTCAGTCGAAATTCAGGCCTATCGCAAGTTATATGGTTTGCATTTGCTGGACTGTGAGCATTGGCAAGGTTATGTACAAATGCCTTTGTTTAAACTGCATGTACAGGTATTTCAACCGAATCTGGAAAAAAATGCCTTACCGAAAATACGAGGCACGGTATTTTTACTGCACGGCTATCTGGAACATAGCGGGATTTACCAGCCGATTATTCGTGAATTGCTGGAACAGGGTTTTAGTGTCATTACCTATGATTTGCCCGGTCATGGCCTCAGTGACGGTTCGCCGGCAAATATCAAGAATTTTGATCATTACCAGCAGGTATTACATGCTGTTTATCACTACATTAAAAATGCCGAGCAATTACCGAAACCCTGGTTAGGCATCGGTCAGAGTACCGGTGGTGCTATCTGGATGCATCATTTGCTGGAATTTGCCCAGCGTCGTGAAAATCCCTATGTAGACCGTGTATTATTGCTTTCACCGCTGCTTCGACCAGCCAAGTCGGCGTGGTGGCATAATTCTGTTGGTCTGGGTATTATCCGACGGATTAAGCGTCAGGTACCACGGCATTTTAGACGTAATAATCACAATCCTGAATTTCTACGTTTTGTCCGTTTAAAAGATCCGTTACAGCCCCGTATGATGGGAATGGACTGGATTCTGGCTATGTCAAAATGGATGCAGGAAATGGAAGCGCGTCCTGCTTGCCGAATTCCCGTTTGGCTGGCACAGGGAGCACAGGACCAGACGGTGGACTGGCGCTATAATATTGAGTTTATTCGTCGCAAGTTCCGTTTACAGACCTTATTGATGCTGGAAGAAGGGTCACATCAGTTGATCAATGAACGTGCCGATATTCGTGCTGCCTTAACCGGTTTGATTCCAGCTTTTTTACATGCTCAAAGTTCATCTGGTTATTATTGATTTTCGATTGCATCAATACGTCAAAGAGGCCAGATGGGCCTCTTTATTTTTTAAATAAGTCTCTCTGAATTTGTGCCGTGATTAAAATCGATCCGCATGGGCTAAATTCCAGATGCGATAATAGAAGTTTTCAGTATCCTCAGCTTTGCAGTTGAGTAATTCACCTTCTTTTAACCAGAAGTGTAACTGGGCATAGTTCTTAATTTCCCGGTCATTAATGCGCTGGGCTAAATGATGCGGCTTGATATCCGCTGGATGTTTTAAGCCTGCGACTGCAATCATTTCGGATAAGGCACGCAGGGTATTTTTTTGAAAATTCAAAACACGAACTGCCTTGCTGGGAACATGCAGGGCTTTTTGCCGTTCCTGGTCCTGGGTGGTAACACCAACCGGGCATTGGTTGGTATGACAACTTTGCGCCTGAATACAGCCTACGGCAAACATAAAGCCACGTGCTGAATTGACCCAGTCTGCCCCAATTGCCATGGTACTAGCAATGTCAAATGCACTGATAATTTTACCGCTTGCGCCTATCTTGATTCGATTTCTTAAACCTGCACCGACCAGGGTGTTATGGACAAACAGTAAACCTTCACGTAAAGGCGTACCCACATGGTCAATCAGTTCAATCGGGGCAGCACCACTACCACCTTCAGAGCCATCTACCACAATAAAGTCCGGCACAATTTGAGTTTCAAGCATGGCTTTGACGATACTCATGAATTGCCAAGGCTGGCCAATACAGAGTTTAAAGCCCACCGGTTTACCGCCAGACAGTTCACGCAGTTGCTGTATAAAATGCATCATTTCAATCGGAGTGCTAAATGTAGAATGTTGTGCTGGAGATACGCAATCATGTTCCCGACTCACTCCGCGTATCTGGGCAATTTCTTCTGAAATTTTGCTTTTAGGCAAAATTCCTCCATGACCCGGTTTTGCCCCTTGAGACAGCTTGATTTCTATCATCTTGATTTGCGGTAATCGTGCTTGCTTGGTAAATTTTTCCGGATCGAACTGACCCTCCAGAGTACGGCAGCCAAAGTAGGCACTGCCGAGTTCCCAGACAATATCTCCGCCATTTTCCAGATGGTAAGGACTGATACTGCCTTCACCGGTATCATGGTAAAAATTTCCCATTTTCGCCCCCAGATTCAACGCCCGAATCGCATTGGCGCTCAGGCTGCCAAAACTCAGAGCCGAGATATTCATAATGGAGGCGCTATAGGGCTGTCGACATTGATCATTGCCGATTTGAATACGGAAGCTTTCAGAATCGGCAGGTTTGCATGGCGTAATGGAATGGGTGATAAAGCGATAATCTTGCTGATAGACATCAATCAGGGAACCAAACGGTTTATCGGCATTTTTATTCTTGGCACGTTGATAAACCAGACTGCGTTGCATCCGTGAAAATGGCAGGGCATCCTGATCGTCTTCAATAAAATATTGCCGGATTTCAGGACGAAACTCTTCAAAAATAAAGCGAAAATGTCCAATGATGGGATAATTTTTCAGGATTGAATGCTGATTTTGCAAGATATCATATACGCCAACAAGGGTCAGGATTCCTGTAATCAGCCATAAAGAATTCAGAAAGGGATCGGAAAGAAAATAATGAATAGATTGAGGCTCATAGATAATTCGAAACCAGCTAATCGTTAAAGTAATAAAAATACAGCTAAACCAAACCGAGTATCGTGAGAAAAAAGTATTTAAAAGTCTATGTCTGACGGCTTGGGCTGGAACTGGCATTTTCATGTTTCCATCAAATGGTTCATAATATGAATTTGCCTAGTTTATATACACTGTACAAGTTCTGATTTGTAAAACCGTTAAGGGGAAATAAGAGTAAATCTCAGCTGTTAAGGTTGAGTACAGGCATTATTGAATTTAATAAAAGTCGGACTGAACACTACAGAAGAGTATATAAACATAGGGAAATAGAAATTCAGAATAAATGCTTAATCAATAATCAGATTAACACTGCTGATCTTATGCTTTCACAAAGCGGAGAGTTTGAATTACATTGGTTTTATCTAAGCCACAGAGGTAATTTATATGACGATGAAATCCATTCGCTATAACAGTGGAGAACTGGCGTGCTAAAGCACAATAGGTTTTTCTCCACGTGTAAAATCCGTCACCATCAAGCTTTATGTCGGGGTGAGAAAATAAAGCTTGATGTTCTAGAGGCCTACCAGACAATACTAAAAATAGATCCAAGCAGAAATATTTTATAGTCCCAAAGATTGGGACTTTTTTTATTGTTTATTTCAGTGCTTTTATTCATCCGCGATTTGACGAACTGCATTTGAAACATCAATTGGCTCGATGTGCTGAATCTTGTTGCCAAAACTCCTTAACCACCATGCCAATTGTGAAGTGAAAGGCACGGTTGCAGTGACTTGGGCCAAACCATTCTCTAATTTTTCAATTACCTGGTCCGTGCTGAGCTGGCTTTCATCAAAGTAATGTGCATCTTCTTCTGTCATGGTCAGTTTTAATGTCACATTTTGGGTCGGTTTGTTATAGTCGACCCTAAAGCCTAAGGCACCGGATTCAATATAGGCATCAATATCAAAGTTAACCGGATGCATCGCGCGCGAATTTAGCACTACAGCCGATTTAAAACGATGCAGGGCAAAGGTCTGAATATCGGTTTTATCATGGCGGGTACAAATCAAATAAATAATCGCACCTTTTTGTACCAACGCTAAGGGATTTAAAATATAGGTTTTTTCTTCGCCAGAATGGCTGCGTCCCTGGTAAACACATTCCAGCTGTTTGTCTTGCAGCAAGCCTTCATAAATGGACTGTTGTGCCAGTTTGTCGACGACAGGGGGAATCAGCGGTTGAGTCCCCGGGACAATACGCACACGGTTAATCCATTGGCGTACATTGTTTTGGGTCGACAAGCTGCGACGTGCCAGATCAAACCATGGATTCATCTCTTCAATCAGGCTAGGCGGCAACAGGTGTTTTAAATGTTCTTCGACCATCATAAAGGTGACTGCTTGCGAGCTGGTCATATGCGGCAAACTTTGAATAGGCGCATCTGAACGCCAGCGCCAGCCTTGAGGCACGGTTTTACTGCTTTCAATCGGAAAACGTAGCGAGATTTGATTTAAATCACGTTGAATGGTACGCAGGCTGATATCAATGCCTTCACGCTGTAAAATTTCCTGTAATTCACGGGTGCCCATCCATTTCCCGGTAGAAAGACGAGATAAAATTTGCCACTGACGATACAGGCTATTTGACGTTTCTTTTTCTTGTGAAGACATAACTAAAATTAAAGAACCAGTAGAGTGTTTATATATCCATTAAATGATGAACACAATAAAAAAACTGAATTATTTTCGCAAGCATGGGTGTCTGTAACTCTGCATATTTTGCTCCAGATTTATGCAAAAAATGCCGTTGAATGCATAAAATCATCATAGCTCAATAACTTAAAGAATGATTGGCATGTTTGTTGCTAGAGTCTAATCACAATAGAAAACAATGACGAGGTTTGTATGCTTAAAGAGAATCAAGATACAAATTCAATTTCTTTATTAGAAAATTTTGCTCACAGTGATATCGGGACTAATAGTAGCGTGACTACGGTAAATCAAGTAAAGCCACAAAATAAGGTAAATGCATTATTTCAACAGTTCAAATCACATTTCTTTAATGAGCTGGTTGATGATCGAAACATGTCTGGGGAAACCTGCCAAAAGATAGAACATTGGTTATCACAGCATACTCTGGAAGAGTTAAAGTCGCTTAACCAGACCGCCAAGGAGCATTTTTTATATGATGGTATTACTTTTACTGTCTATGGCGAATCTGAAGGAATTGAACGAACCATTCCCTATGATCTGATTCCGCGTGTCATTGAGAAAAAACAATGGAACAAGGTGTCACTTGGCTGTGCACAAAGAGTGCGCGCGCTGAATTTATTTTTACACGATATTTATCATCAACAGGACATTTTGAAAGCCAATATTGTGCCTGAGTTGCAGGTGTTAGCTCATGAAGCCTATCAGCCACATATGTATGCACATGACCTAAAAGGAAAAATTTACAGTCAAATCAGTGGGATCGATATTATCCGTGACCGTCATGGTGAATTTTATGTACTGGAAGATAATTTAAGAACGCCATCCGGTGTGTCTTATATGCTGGAAAGCCGGAAAATTAGCCAAAAAATAATGCCACAGCTGTTCCAGCAAAATAACGTTTTGGGTATTGAACAATATCCTCAGTTACTCAAAGAGATCCTTGTTGAAAATGCCTATGTAGATAAGCCTTTTATTGTGGTCTTGACTCCGGGTCGTTATAACAGCGCATATTATGAACATTCCTTTTTGGCAAGGGAAATGGATGTGCCTTTAGTGACATCACGTGACCTTTTTGTAGAGAACGATAAGGTTTATGTCAAAACGATTCGTGGCAGACAGCGGGTTGATGTAATTTATCGGCGAGTCGATGATGCATATCTCGATCCTTTATGCTTTTTGCCGGATAGCACCTTGGGTGTGCCTGGCTTAATGTCAGCTTATTTAAATCACAATGTGGTGATTGCCAACGCGCCGGGTACCGGAGTGGCTGATGATAAATCGATCTATCCGTACGTGGATAAAATGATCCATTTTTATCTGGGCGAGCAGGCCATTTTAAAAAATGTACCGACTTATCTGTGTCGGGAAAGTGAAGATCTGGAATATGTCTTAGCCAATCTGGAACAACTGGTGGTGAAAGAAGCACAGGGTTCAGGCGGTTATGGAATGTTGATTGGCCCACATGCCTCAAACAGCCAGATTGAATCTTTTAGAGACAAAATTAGTGCGGCACCGCATTTGTATATTGCGCAGCCGACGCTAGATTTATCGGTTTGCCCGACTTTAACCGATTTTGGCGTGGCAGAGCGTCATATCGATTTGCGCCCATTCGTCCTTAGCTCACCATATCGAACCGAGATTGTACCGGGTGGCTTGACACGGGTAGCCATGCAGGCAGGGTCGCTAGTGGTGAATTCTTCACAAGGTGGTGGCATTAAAGACACCTGGGTTGTCGATAATCTGCATTCATAGACCTTTAACCATGGGAAGGAAATCATGATTTTATTAAATAGTAATGCTCAGCACATTTTTTGGTTAGGTCGTTATTTAACCCGGATTCAATATACCTGTAGCCAGTTTCCGTTTGTGGAAGATCAGGAGGCATTGCAATATGCCCATGCTTTTTGCTTGCCGGCTTTTGATGCGAGTTCACTCAATGCATTATTGCTGGATGCTGAACAGCCGTCGTCTTTTCATCAACAATTTCAATATGCCAAAGACAACATACAGGACTTGCGTGGCATACTTTCAGCCAAGACTTATGCAGAGCTGAATCAGCTAATTAAAAATGCTCATGCGAATGCGAGCTATATATGTGACGTGGCAGCAGATTGCCATGATGTGATAGAGGCTGAATCGGCAGATGTGTTTCTGTTTTTTAGTTTGGGACAGAATATTGAGCAGTTGGACAGACAAATTCGTCTAAAACAGGAACAAAACACAACTTTAGACAATATTGATAAAATTGTTGATCTGCTGGCTCAGATTGGCTGGGATAAGCTGGATGCTGCCTGGCAGCAGCTTAAATTAAACCCGGATAGTATGAATTTTTATCACTTTAGTGATCATATTCAACAGCTGTTTGAGGTGGATGTATGAAGTTGATGATCAATCACCAAACGCATTATCAATATAGTGATCATGCCTGTAACAGCATTCAGTATATTAAAATGACGCCAGGCAGCAATGCTCATCAGCAGGTACATTGTTGGGATGTCAGCGTGCCGGGGTTAAAAGAAATTAAAAGTGATGCTTTTAACAATATCTGGATTACCAGTTCGCAGCGACAGCCTTACAGCCAGATGACCATCATGGCACAGGGCATTGTCGAGATTAATCCTACGACGCAATTTGGAATTGATACACACATCAATCCGCAATTATTTTTGCAGCCTACCACAAGTACGCTGTGCAATGCCGACATGAAAAGTTTTGCAGATTGCTATGTTCCTCGCATTAATCGGGCTAACTTGATTGTGCTGTCTGAAGCCATCTTGAATTATATTCCCTATACACCTGAGCAAACTTCGGTCCATACCTCTGCAATCGAGGCTTTTCAATGCCGACAGGGGGTATGTCAGGATCACAGCCATGTCTTTATTGCCATGTGTAAATATTTAGGCTTGCCGGCACGTTATGTATCAGGTTATTTATTTGTACCCTATACCTCTCATCTTGCCAGTCATGCTTGGGCAGAGGTTTTTTTTGAAAATACGTGGTATTGTTTTGATACCAGCAACCAGTTATTTACGCCTAATGCACATATATATGTCGCCATAGGCCGGGATTACTGGGATGTTGCGCCAGTGCGAGGGATACGAGAGCGTGGAGGTATTGAATCCATGAGCTCTATTGTTCAAGTGCTCGCTTGCTGAAAATTTTAAAGTCATAAGGAGTTTCTAATGACTTATTGTTGTGCGCTACGGTTAAAAGACGGCTTGGTTTTTGTAAGTGATACCCGTACCAATGCCGGAGTTGATCACATCTCGGTATTTCGCAAGCTCTATATCTTTGGTGTGGAAGGAGAACGGTTTTTAACCATCCAAACATCAGGGAATTTAGCCACAACTCAAGCAGTGATTGGTCACTTAAACAACCATCTGGAACTTAAACAGGAACCGAACTTATATAGTGTCAACACCATGTTTGAGATGGCGGAACTGGTGGGCCATACCTTGAAAAAAGTGATTGCCGATGTGGTTGAAGATGCTCACACGCATGAACAAAGTAATTATTACTGCAGCATTTTGCTGGGCGGGCAGATTCAAGGGTCAGAAATGCAACTGTATAATATTTACCCGCAAGGCAATTTTATTTGTGCCACAGAAGATACTCCGTATTTTCAGATTGGTGAAAGTAAATATGGCAAGCCCATACTCGACCGGGCTTTAATTTATGAAATGCCTTTAGATGAAGCCGTACGCTGTTGTTTAATCTCTTTTGATTCTACCTTGCGTTCCAATGTTTCTGTAGGGATGCCACTTGATACGGTCGTGTATAGAAAAGATTCTTTGCATATTCCGAATGGCAAACGAATTTATGAAGAAGATCCCTATTTCTGGAAACTCAGTAAACAGTGGTCAGATACTTTGCGCCGTGGCTTACAGGAATTGCCAATCCCGACTGATGACTATCTAGAGTAATAAGCAGTTATGAAATTGTAAAAAAACCCAAGTACAAGCTTGGGTTTTTTTATTGGGATTTAAAATATTATTTTCTTATAGGACGTGCACTTAAACGACAGAGTAGCTCATAACCAATGGTGCCATTGGCTGCGGCAACATCATCAACCAGACGATTTTTACCCCAGAGTTCAACTTCAGTTCCAAGCGGAGCATCCATACCGGTCACATCAATGGCAATCATGTCCATGGCAACGCGGCCAATCACACGGGTCGCTTGACCGTTAATAGATACATAGTTCTGTTTAGGGAAGGCACGAGGGTAGCCATCTCCATAACCAATTGAAACGATAGCGAGGTCCATGTCTTTGTCAGCGGTAAAGGTGGAGCCATAACCGACATGTTCACCTGCTTGAATGTGGTTTAGGGCAATAATTTCAGCCGTAAAAGTCATGACCGGTTTAAGTCCTAAATCATGGACGGATTGATCTGCAAATGGTGATGCACCATAAAGCATGATTCCTGGACGGACAAAATCAAAATGCAGTTCAGGCCATTTATAAATAGCAGCGGAATTACAGCAAGAGCCCATCACGGGCGCACAAGCTTGTTTCACTTGCAGGAACTGATTTTTTTGTTGTTCATTTAAAGGATGGTTGGCATCGGCATTGGCAAAGTGCATGGCCAATACACAAGTAAAACCCTCAGCTTTAAGTGAATTAATTACTTCAATAATTTCGGGTACTTTAAAACCAAGACGGTTCATACCGCTATTCAGCTTGACCCAAACTTTTAATTTTTTACCAATATAAGCTGCTTTATGGGCGCGTAACCAGTCTAACTGTTGCTGATGATGGACCACACATTCAATATTGTTCTCTATCACCACCTGCATTTCATCTTCAGAAAAAATGCCTTCAATGAGGGTAATCGGTTGCTTATAGCCAAGTTCACGAATTTCTAAAGCCTCTTCCAGGCAGGCGACACCAAAAGCATCCGTTTCACCCAAGGCTGCTAAACAGTCTTTGACTCCATGTCCATAAGCATTGGCTTTGACCATACTGACAATTTGAGCAGTCGGTGCAAGTTGTTTGACACGGTTTAAATTATATTGAAGGGCTTCTCTATCAATATAAACTGTTGCTTGGCGCACCCTCGTCACTCCTTGGGATTACAATAAAAAATTACAGCAATTTGTTATATCAAATCGCTTATAAGCTCTACATAAGAATATTATAGATATGCTATTCCTCAGTCTTGAAAATGAGGAACTTAAGCAAAATGGAGAGGGATATTGTAATCCTATGACTGAAAATAAACACTAAGTTAAAGTGTATTTTTCACCAAATATTAAACAGAAAAAATTTATGTAATACGTAGCAGTGATGAATTAAAGCAATGGTACAAGAAAAATAAATTTAAAAAAACGAGGTCAGCACCCACTGCTGTCCCATAGTTTGCTTTAAATAAAAAAACCTGAGTCCTAACAGTTAAAATATGAGTGCAAACAAACACTTTAACGACCAGGATTCAGGTTTTGTCAC
>NZ_JBIQOC010000005.1:0-87987 GCF_044130295.1 Acinetobacter uliginosus
CCTACCTCGTCAGTAGAAAATATAACGCAATAAACATTCAACAACTTAACCTGTTCAGCTAAGTTCGTTTGCTGTATCGCGTCGGGATGCAGCGTATTCTATAGAGTTTTTAAATCAACACAACCTCTATTATAGAATTTTCTATAATTTTACATTCGAGTGTTTGTTTTTTAACCCAATAAGGTATTTTTAGCATATTTAAAGACTATTTTGAGTGTTTTTTACACATTGCAACATTCATTTTTTAGATAATTTTTACCATTTTAATTTTTATTCGTCCTTCTCAAAATAATAAAACCAGCTTTACGCTGGTTTTATTGAGATTTATTAATTGGAATGCTCTGCTAGCCATGACATAAACTTCTGACGTTCTGCTTTATTTGCTTTTTGCCATAATTGAATCAGTTGCTGATCAGCAGTTACTCCTGAAGTTAACGACTCACTAGAAGTAGCTGCCACCATTTTTGATTGCACGGCTGCTTGTGTATATATAGGTGCTGGCTGATTCTGCAAAGCTGTTTTCTTTTGAGTCAAATCTGTAGTTTTTGAAAATATACCTTGTCCTAACCATGGTTTTTGTTCTGTGTTTGCACCTACTTGCTGCACCAGCATCTGATTATTTTTATCAAACAATGCCACCACAGGTTGTTCAGCATATTTTTTTGCAGCTTCAAAATTTGCTGGCGCATTGATCAGGTCCAGTCGATATTCTTCACCATCTTGCAAAATGGGCGTGCGGACAGTCACCACAGATGATTTCACAATATCATGTTCACCATTCAAATGTTCAAAATACTGGGTGTAACGCATACTAATATTGCTAATACCTGCATCAACTTTGTATTGATTGTTCTTGGCACGAAATAATCCCGTATTAACTTCCTGATCATTCACCGCTAGAATTTTAATTTCTTCTGGTGCTGAAATAGTAACGGCTGAAAATGCAGCACTACTTACCATCAATGCAGCTGCAGCAAAAGTTAATTTTAGGCTCATCCCACTATCTCTTCTTTGAATATTAAAAATAAATTGCACTATGCAATTAACAAATGACAATTTTATGACAATGCTATTTTTAATACAGCTGTATTTTCAAGACTTTGTTGAGATAAGCTTTGCAGCTTAATTGATTTATCTATCATTCACTTTATCAATAAAAAGAGTGCCATTTCAGCACTCTCTTAACTTGACTTAAGTAAAACATTGATCAGTCAAATCTTTTGAAACGGATACTATCATCAAGAAATGTTTTTTCTCCCGCTGGTACTTCAATTGAACCAAACACCAATTCGGCACGTAATTTCCAGTTTTCAGGGATATCGAAGGTGGCTGCCACTTCATCATCAATCACGGGATTGTAATGCTGCAAGGAAGCACCAATATGCTGTTCTGCCAATGATGCCCATACAGCAAACTGTGCAATGCCAGTCGAATGCTCTGACCATGCTGGAAAATGCTCAGCATATAAGGGGAATTGTTCTTGGAGAGATTTTACCGCATCCTGATCTTCAAAAAACAGTACCGTGCCATAACCGGCTGCAAAACTGTTAATTTTTGCATTAGTACTTGCAAATGAATCTTCTGGCACAATTTTACGTAATGTTTCACGTACGATACTCCAGAATTTCGCATGTGATTCTCCATATAGGGTCACGATACGTGAAGTTTGTGAATTGAAAGCAGAAGGGCTATTTCGTACTACCTCTTTAATAATCTCTTCGATTTGATCAGCTGCGATCGGAACGTTTTGACCAATTGCATAAATAGTACGGCGTTGTTTCATATGGGCTAAAAATGACATGGCTCACCTTCTTGGAATTTTAATAACCGTAATTAGAATATATTGATCTTATGTTAATTTTAGAAGTATTCCGCAATTAAAAAAGTGACATTGTGTTTTATTTATAGAATAGTTTTATAGTTGATTTTCAACCGATATAAAACAATAAAGCACCTATAAAAAATGCTTTATTGATATCACGATCAGATTAATTCAGAATTCTAAATCGTTCAGCATTTTGAGGTTCTTTTTTAATCTCTACCTCTTGTTCAATGGAACCAAAAACCAGCTGTGCTCGCAGCAACCAAGATTCATTAATGTGAAAATGTTCCGCAACTGCCGTATCTATACTCGGATTATAATGCTGCAAACAGGCACCGATGCCTGAATCAGCCAAGGCTGTCCATACTGCATATTGCGCCATACCCGATGTCTGTTCTGACCAGATTGGAAAATCATCAGCATTAAAAGGAATTTTCTTTTGCAATTTTTGAATAATGTTCTGATCTTCATAGAACAGTACCGTTCCATACCCTGCCATGCATTGATCTATTTTCATTGCTGTACCGGCGAATACATGTACGGCGACTAGTTTACGTTGCACTTCTTTGACAATTTCCCAAAATTGCTTATGGGAATCACCAAACAACACCACAATTCTAGAACTTTGACAATTTAATGCAGATGGACAGCTTCGCACAGCCTCTTGAATCAACTCTGCCAAATAGGCCTGGCTAAAATGAACCTTTCTTCCTAGAACATAAATACTGCGACGTTTTTTTAATTGATCAACAAATGTTAATTCATTCACCTCTTCAACAGCTCTTTTTTTAAATTTTAATTCTTTGGTGATATCTGTGGTAAGGACATGACCAATTTTCTCTAATAATGCCACAACAGTACTCCCCAATAAGAATGCTAAAGCTTTTAAGATTTTTTCATATTCTAACGGTTTTATAAGAGAGTTCTTTGGATCATGGATTTTTAAATGTTGTTTTTTAAATCAAACAATTACTACTAAAATAACAAACTCCGCATTTAGCGGAGTTTGTGTGAAATATAACGCATTTTACTTTTCAGTTTCAAAGAGTGCAGCAACAAATGCTTTTGCCGAGAATGGACGTAAATCATCAATTTTCTCGCCCACACCAATAAAGCGGATAGGTACATGGGTACGGCTGGCAATATTAAATAGCACCCCGCCTTTAGCCGTGCCATCGAGCTTGGTAATGGTGAGTCCTGTCAAGCCAACAGCTTCATCAAACATTTCAACCTGATTAATTGCATTTTGACCAGTACCCGCATCCACCACCAGCATAATTTCATGCGGTGCTGTCGCATCAATTTTTTGCATCACGCGTTTTACTTTGGTCAACTCTTGCATTAAATGACCTTTGTTATGCAAACGACCCGCAGTATCAGCAATCAGCACATCCACGCCTTTGGCACGTGCACTTTCAAAAGCATCAAAAATGACGGATGCACTGTCTGCACCATGACCCTGTGCAACCACTGAAATATTGTTGCGTTCGCCCCAAATTTGTAATTGTTCTGTTGCTGCAGCACGGAAGGTATCGCCCGCAGCCAGCATGACTTTTTTGCCTTCGCCTTGCAAACGTTTTGCCAACTTACCAATCGTAGTGGTTTTACCCACGCCATTAACCCCTACCACCAAAATCACAAATGGTTTTTTATTTGGATCAATATGTAAAGGCTTAACACGCGGAGCAAGCAATGCCACCAATTCTTCTTGCAACGCTTTATAAAGCGAATGTGAATAAATCAGATCACCACGCGCAGTACGCTCTGTTAAGTTAGCAATAATGGTTTTGGTTGCATCTACACCAATATCTGCAACCAGTAATTGCTCTTCCACTTCTTCCAGCAATTCATCATCGATTTCTTTACCACCAATGAGAATGTTGACCATACCATCGGCAAGGTTTTTACGGGTTTTGGTCAAGCCTTCTTTCATGCGGCTAAAAAAGCCACCTTTAGACGTAGCGCCTTGCTCTATTTCTGTTTGCTCGGTTTCTGTGGCTACAGGCGCAGAAACAGTAGCTTGTTTATTTTGAGTTTCAACAATAGGGATATTTACCGCGGGTAAATTCGGTAAAGTGACATCGTCATCCCCGATATCAGCATCAATCAAAAATTTATTTTGCCCATTAGATTGCTGTTGCATGCCGAATCCTTGAAAAGCATAGCGTTAAAAAACAAGGATTCTAGCATAGTTTTGTCCTGCGTTTTCCAATAGACACTGAACACACCAAAAACCAACAACTTAACCTTTGCTTTCAAGCAAAAGTCTCTGAAAATGATCATAAATATAATTTATGACTGGGGGTAAAGCTTGTGCTCGAAAGCAGCTACCCACTTTTTTTAAAGCCGTCTTTTTTTAAAAATCCAGTTTTAACGCTCACATTGGCTTTATTGATGCTTCAAAGTGGCTGGGTACATGCAGAGACTCGCAGTAAACTGACACCTACGACCTTTGAAACTACACTCAAAAATGGTTTAAAAGTAATTATTCGGAAAGATCACCGTTCTCCTATGGTCATGACGCAAATCTGGTACCGGGTAGGCAGCAGCGATGAATCGGGGAACTTATTAGGCATTTCGCATGTACTGGAACATATGATGTTTAAAGGTATGCAAAAAGTTCCCGATGATGAATTTACCCGCTTAAGCCGTATGTATGGTGGACGCATCAATGCTTCAACTTTTACCAATTACACCAATTATTACCAGCTTTACCCTAAAACCTATTTACCCCCTGGCTTTAGAACTTGAAGCAGACCGGATGAGCAATTTGCTGTTACGCCAGCAGGATTTTGACCCTGAAATTAAAGTGGTGATGGAAGAACGGCGCTTACGTACACTAGATCTTTAGCTTTCGAACGTTTTAAATGGATCACCTATCCAACCAGCCATTATCGCCAACCGGTGATTGGCCACATGAAAAATCTGCAAAACATCCAGCTTGAAGATATCAAAAAATGGTATCGTGACTGGTATAGCCCCAATAATGCCCTCCTTGTGATTGTCGGTGATGTCGACACTGAACAAACCTTGCTGCAAGTACAAAAGTATTTTGCCGATATCCCTGTCAGAAAAACCCCGCCACGCAATGACGTATTAGAATTTGACCATATCGGTTATCGCCATATGGAATTGAATTTTCCTGTGAAAGTACCCAACCTGTTTATGACCTGGAACGTGCGCTCACTGGTCACAGCCAAAAATCCGCAAGATGCTTATGCCTTAACCATCATCAAGAACATCTTGGACAGTGGAATTTCTTCACGACTGCAAGATAATCTGGTGCGGGACAAAAAAATATTAACCTCGGTCAGTGTATCTTACGATCCTTATAGCCGCGGAGATAGCTTATTGAGTATTTCAGCCTTGCCTATAGACGGATTGAGTTTGCCAGAGGCAGAACAAGCCATTCAAGCTGAAATTGAGCTGCTCAAAACGGAGCTGGTCAAACCCACAGAAATCAAGCGAGTGACAGCTAGATATGTCTCCAATTTAGTCTATAGTCAGGATGACATTGCCGGACAAGCCCAGATGATCGGCAATCTGGAGATTAACGGTTTAAGTTTTCGCTTGATGGATGAACTGCCCAAACATTTTGAAACTGTCACTCCGCAAGATATACAACGCATAGCGAATATTTATTTCAGCCGTGACAATTTGAGCACCTTATACCTTTTTCCTGAAAATAAAACCCAATAGTGGAATTTGCTATGTTCAAGCTGCATTCTCGCCTTATCTTTGTTTCTATGATGATCTGGGTTCAAGCGGCAAGTGCTGAAATTGATTTAAATACTCTCCCCGATGACTATTCAACACAGCTGAAATCAATCCCCCTGTTACAAAGCTTGAAAATCACCCATCCACAAAATCAATTCCACGCCCCCTATGTGCATGAGCTAAAAAACAGATATCAAATTCGTACGCTATTTGTAGAATCACAGGATTTACCTATGGTTGATATTCAGCTGACCTTTAATGCAGGCTCGGCCCGGGATGAAGAAATCGCACCAGGTTTATTTGGTATTGCTAATATGGCAGCAAAATTAATTGATGAAGGAACAGAAAAATATACGGCCAATGAAATTGCCCATATTTTTGAAAATGTAGGGGCACGATTTAGTGCTCAGGCGTATCGGGACATGTTTATTGTAAAATTACGGGTATTGTCTGAGCCTAAAAAACTTGAACCGGCTATAGCCATGCTGCTGGAAGTACTCAACCATTCCACCTTTAAAAAATCCAGTATCAATCTGGTATTAAGCAATACTCAAGTAGGCCAGAAACAGATCCAGGAAAGCCCTGGCCGCATGATGAATATCCTGTTTTACCGTGCTTTATATGGAAAACATGCCTATGCCGAACCCATTACCGGGACTCAGCGCAGTATTAGCAAAATCACACCGGCACAATTACAGCAGTTTAAGGAACAATTTTTGGTAGCACAGAACCTGAATATTGCCATTACCGGTCAACTCAGTCCCAAACAGGCACAGCAACTTGCTGAACATAAAACACGGAGAAAAAGCTAGACCTCTAGCTCAACCAGTCGATAACTCAGGTTTTGATATTCGCCATATCAAGTTTAACTCCAGTCAGGCACATGTGATGATGGGACAACTGGGCCCTACACATTTTGATCCGGATCGACTCGCCCTAGAAGTGGCCAACCAGATGTTTGGGCGAAGTGGTTTTAATTCTATCTTAATGAAAGAACTACGGGTTAAGCGCGGTTTTACCTATGGAGCTTATAGTTCATTTTCATTTAGTCAGGCTCCCGGAACTTTTAGTTTTAGTTATTCCACCCGACAAGACCAGTTGCTCGACAGCATACAGGTTGCTCATCAGACCTTGATCAATTTTGTCAGCCAACCTATTAACCCAAAACAGCTGGAAGAAACCAAGGCCGGGATGTTACGCGCTTTTCCAAATAATTATAGTAGTAATGCCAGTATCAATGCACAGTTAGGTTCGCTAGGATTTTACAATCAGCCCGCTGACTACCTGAGCAATTATCCCAAATTATTAGAAAAAATTACCTTGCAAGATGTTCAGAATGCCCTTCAAAAACATCTGCATCCTGAATGCCTCACTATTATTGTGGTCAATGATAAATTAGACAAAGCCGCGCTGGAGACAACACTTAAACAAGATTTAAGTCCCCAAGTTCACTCAAACACGCCTTCGGTTGAGCCAATCCCTAAAACAATTATTGCTCCGCCTGCAAAGGAGGTAACTGATGAGCCTGTGTCATCTCCAGATGATGCGCTTGCATCAATTTGAAATATTGTGCATAAGGAATCTGAGGTTGCTGTATCAAGAGCAGGGCCATTTCTTGGGTCGCCGGATAATTGGCTTGAGCTGAAAGTTGTACTACATTTTCAAATTGTTTAACAGTAATGGGACGATGCAGGGCAATAAAAGCAAGAATCAGAATAATGGCAATGATTGTAACGACAAATCCGTTATAAATATCTTCCAGCTTTATTTGAGATTTTAATTGAACAATTTTCTGTACAGCGCTATGCATAACCTACCTCGAATTCAAGGTAGTGTAGGATGCAGCATAAAGAAGTACAAGCAGATTTGCTCAATTTCGCCATATTTACCACAGAAATCAAGCAAATCAATTCAGCGATTAGACAATGACATTCCGGATTACTGCAAAGTAAAGCACCAGTGCGATAATCACTAATACCACTAGAATTGCAAAAGCCCCCACTCCTCTTTCAGCATGCACGGGATGCAGTTCATCATCATCAGCTATGCGCAGCAACTCACCATTATAGATACTATAAAAATCCTCACGTTGCTGTATATCAAGCTGGCGAGTAAAATCATAAACTCTTTTACGCTGTGCCAAACAATAATTACCCAAGTGAATTTCCTGATGGAAAATGGCTTCATCTAAATTTTTACGATGCTGATGTGCAAGTTCAATGATTTGATCTACAGTAGGAGGCAAATCGAATGTAAAACCATCTAATGTTTTTGTCATATTATTCTCCTTATATTTTCAAACTCTCATTAACATACTAAGCAAAAATCATTTTGTATATTGTTTAATCATGTAACCTTGAATTTAATAATATAGCCCATAGATATTGTTTGACAATTTAGGTGCGATGTAATATTAATTTAACAATAGCTAGTTAAATTGGTATCAAGACAAACTTATTAGTCTATCTAGCAATCATAATTACAATAAGGAGTTTAATATGATTCAACAAATCTCTCATCAAGACTTAGAACATGCATATGCAGATGCAGTCAATACAATTCAGTCTCAAATGAATTTTGCAGATGCAGTTCAAAAACTGGAAGAAGTGGCTCGTGCCGGACATGGTAAGGCTGCCTTATTTTTAGCAGAACTTTATTATCAAGGTTTCCGAGTAGAACGCGACTCACTCAAAGCACAATATTGGCAGAAGCTGGCCACGATGCAAGCCTAATAAAACGTCACCAAGGTGGCGTTTTTTAATGCCTTCTCTTTCTAAATACATATTTATTTACATAGTTTCTCAAAGCTTACACTGAACTTTCATCTTCATTCCTTACAATAACTGCTGAATTCACTACATGTATTCGGGTATGAATCAAATTAATTCATTACAGCCTATTCCTAAAGACTTATTTTTTAAGATCACGATTTTAAAATCTATGATGTATTGTGGTGTACTGTGGGGTTTATATCATCAGCAGGGTTGGGCCATGATGTCTGATCATGAAGATTTTATTTTTCCCTTTTGGCTAAACGGCCTACAGGCACAAAAATATGCCGAACATCATTGGCCAAATTATATGCCGCGTAAAATTACTTCAGCGGATTTTCAGGACTTGCTGTTACCAACACTCACTCGTTTAAATGTTACCCCTGCACTTTGTAATTCATCTAGCCAAAAATTTAAATTGACCACACAACAGATGCGGCATTTCTTTTTTGCTGAATCTTTACAATCTGCTTGAGGGTTTGCGGCAAATATTAAAAGTGAAATTCAGAGAAATGTAAATTTTTATTAATGACCTGAAAAGTATTTGCATTTTTCTGATTTCGCGCTAAGTTTAATGTCAAATAAGGAACAAAAAGGATGATAATAAATGACTAATGTTGCACAAGTTATTCACGATAAAATTGATAAAACCATTTTTACGATTGATCCAGAATCAACGGTACTTGAAGCAATTTCGCTTATGGCAGATAAAGGCATTGGTGCACTGGTCGTGACTGATCAAGAGAAAGTGGTCGGTATTCTTTCTGAACGTGATTACATGCGTAAAGTGACGTTGATGGAACGGACCTCTAAAGAAACGACAGTCGGTGAAATCATGACTACTAAAGTACTGACCGTGACTAAATCCACCAGTGTTGAAGACTGTTTAAGTTTAATGACTGATCGCCATTTACGTCATCTTCCTGTAGTTGAAAATTCAAAACTGGTAGGGTTAATCTCGATTGGTGATTTGGTCAAAGCCGTAATGGAAGATCAGCGCAAACTCATCGATCAATTGCAGCAATATATCGCCAGTTAAGATTTCAAGCACATTAAAAAACCTCTCGAAATGAGAGGTTTTTTTAATCCCTTTAAAGCTCCCTTTCATAAAGAGAGACTTTAGCTATCTCTTATAAAGATGGAAAAAGAAACCTTCTTTAAAAAAATGAGCACATATGATGTAAGAGAGAGATTTTATAATTAGTTCAAGCCTAATTTTTCTGCCACATAATCCGAGTCTTTATCGCCACGACCCGAAACATTCACGACAATTTTCACATCTTTTGCCATTTTGGGTGCTTCACGCAAAGCCCAGGCGACTGCATGAGAACTTTCAAGTGCAGGAACAATTCCCTCTACACGTGAAAGTGTCATAAAAGCATCCAGGCATTCCTGGTCTGTTGCTGTGGTATATTCCACACGACCCAAGTCTTTCAACAAGCTGTGCTGTGGACCTACGCCCGGATAATCCAGACCTGAAGCAATCGAGTGTACCGGCAAAGGCTCACCTTGTTCATCTTCAAGGACATAACATGCCATTCCGTGAAGCTGGCTCGGTTTACCCAAAGTCAGGGTAGCTGAGTGCATCGTAGTATCCAGACCATGGCCTGCTGGTTCCACCCCAACAAGTTTTACATCGGCATCGTTTAAAAATGCAGAAAAGGCACCCATGGCATTCGAGCCACCACCAACACAAGCTACGATATAATCCGGGTTTGAACCAAAACGGTCATTGGTCTGAACTTTAATTTCATCACCAATAATTGCCTGAAAGTCACGCACCATTTTCGGGAATGGATGTGGACCAACCACTGAACCAATCGCATAAATAAAGTTTTTCGGATCTTTGAGATATTCTTCAAACGCGCTGTCTACCGCATCTTTTAATGTTGCCGTACCACGGGTAACAGAAATCAGGTTGGCACCCAAGATCTTCATCTTCACCACGTTCGGATGTTCTTTTTCAATATCTACCTGTCCCATATGAATTTCACATGGAATACCGACTAAGGCACATGCAGTTGCAAGAGCTACACCATGCTGGCCTGCACCGGTTTCAGCAATGACTTTTTTCTTACCCATGTATTTGGCAAGTAAAGCTTCGCCTAGGCAATGGTTAATCTTATGTGCACCAGTATGGTTTAAATCTTCACGTTTCAGGTAAATTTGCGCTCCACCCAATTGGTCAGACAAACGCTTGGCATGAAACAGCGGACTTGGACGACCCACATAGTTGGCAAATAAATCGGCTAGTTCATTCTGGAATTCTGCAGTATGGCGAATTTGCTCATACGCGACATTAATTTCATCCATCGCTTCTTTTAAATGAGGCGGAATAAACTGACCACCATATTGTCCAAAGAAACCTTCTTCATTGGGTAATGGGATGCCATTAATTTGATGATCCATTTTCAATTCCTTCATTTAAAAAGAACGCATTTAATTTCAATGCGTTTAACGAGCCAAATATTTTGTCATGTCTTCCACGCCCTTTAAGGTCATGGGATACATATGATCTTCAAAGATTTGTTTGATCTGACCAATGGTATGGGTGTAATGCCAATAACTGTCTTGTTCTGGATTAAGCCAGGCCGTCTTTTCAAAATGTTGACGTAAATGCTGTAACCAGACATTACCTGCTTCATCATTCATATATTCAACAGAACCACCCACTGAGTTCAGCTCATAAGGTGCCATACTGGCATCCCCTACCACAATTACCCGATAGTCGCGCCCATAAGTATTGAATAAATCCCAGGTATTCATGCGGGTATTAGAACGGCGGATATTGTCTTTCCAGACATAGTCATACAAACAGTTATGAAAATAAAAATATTCTAAAGTTTTAAATTCGGTTTTGGCCGCGCTGAACAGTTTTTCACATTCAGCGATATACGAGTCCATCGACCCACCAACATCGAACAACATCAGCACTTTAATACGGTTGCGACGTTCCGGAACCAGCTGTACATCTAAAATCCCTTGCTTGGCGGTTTCACGAATCGTGCTGTTAATATCAAGCTCTTCAGCTGCGCCTTGACGGGCAAACTTGCGTAAACGGCGGAGTGCCATTTGCATTTGCCGTGTACCTAAAATCTGTTCATCATCCAGGTTTTGGTATTTACGCTGTTCCCAAACCTTAACCGCAGAACGTTTACGTCCCGGCCCACCAATACGCACACCTTCAGGATGATCACCATACGCCCCAAAGGGTGAAGTGCCACCGGTACCAATCATCTTGTTACCGCCTTGATGCTTCTTGTGCTGCTCACGAAGACGCTCTTCCAGCATCTTCATCAGCTCTTCCAGTGAGCCGGCTTTTTTCAGTTCTTCCCGCTGCTCAGGCGTGAGATGCTTTTCCAGAAGTTCCAGATCAAACCAGTCTTTTGGTAACTTATGCACCTGATTAAGCAAATCATCCAGATCAAAAGTGGAGATGCCATCAAAGTAATCTTTCATGGCTCGGTCAAACTTGTCAAAGAAACGCTCATCTTTAACCATAACCGTTTTTGCGAGTTCATAGAACTCTTCCTGATTGGCAAACACCAAGCCTGAAGCTACAGCTTCATTCAGATCAATCAGTTCACGGGTTGATACTGGCACACCGTATTTGCGTAAGGTATAAAACAATCGCACAAACATGCGTGTTTCTCCCTTAGCGACGCGACATAAAGGCTAAACGTTCAAGCAACTGGACATCTTGCTCGTTTTTAATCAATGCACCATATAGGGGGGGAATCGCCTTGGATTTGTCATGCTTGCGTAAAATATCTTCAGGCATGTCATCTGCCATCAGCAAGCTTAACCAGTCAATCAACTCAGAGGTGGATGGTGGTTTCTTTAAGCCTGGAATCTGGCGAAGCTTGAAGAAGACCTGTAAAGCTTCATTGACCAAAGCTGCAGACACTTGCGGGAAATGCACGTCAATAATTTCACGCATGGTCGCTTCATCAGGGAATTCAATATAATGGAAGAAACAGCGGCGCAAGAATGCATCTGGCAGTTCTTTTTCATTATTTGAAGTAATAATCACGATAGGACGCTGTGTCGCCGTGATGGTTTCCCCTGTTTCATAAACAAAAAACGACATTTTGTCGAGTTCATGCAATAAGTCATTCGGAAACTCGATGTCTGCTTTATCAATTTCATCAATCAACAAGACACAGCGTTGTTCACTGGTGAACGCTTCCCACAATTTTCCAGGCTTGATGTAGTTTTTAATATCATAAACACGATCATCACCTAACTGGCTATCACGCAAACGGGATACAGCATCGTATTCATACAGGCCTTGCTGGGCTTTCGTGGTGGACTTGATATGCCAGGTCAGCAGCTTCAGTCCCAAGCTTTCTGCGACTTGTTCGGCAAGTAGGGTTTTACCTGTGCCCGGCTCACCTTTAACCAAAAGCGGCTTTTGCAAGCTACGTGCCGCTTTAACGGCAAGTTTTAAACTATCAGTCGCAATGTACTGATCTGTACCAAGAAATTGTTGAGTATCCACAGACATGATTTAACCTTATTGTTTTATTTAAAGTGGTGAACTATTGTTGTTTGCGACAAACTTTGCTTTGTTGGCCATATATTTTGACCATAAAGCGCCAATGATCAGGCCAAGCCCGATCACAAAGAGAATGAGAGAAGCATTGGTCCAGACCAAAGCTTTTTCTTTGGTTAAAAGACCAAATAGCAGTCCAAAAAAAGCCGGAGCGATAGCAGCATTATTTCCTTCAGAAACTGTCGGCGTGAGTAAAATAGCAAAGCCGATGAGCCATGTCATTCCACCTAGCGGCTTAGGCAAACGTTTTGCAATAACATACCAGGCCCAAAGAATAATCACGCTTCCTAGCAGATATACCGTGACGGCAATGCTATCTTCAGGAATTGAATCTAGTAGTGAAAAAAAACTATTCATCGTTACAACTCCTGATTAGCCTTTAAGCACCACGCAGCCCTTCGGGTGCAACCGCATTCGGATTGATTAATCCTTCTGGAGGGACTTGAATAAAGAAACCTTTGGTTTCAATAGAGTCAATCACATGTAATACATTGACACGCGCCAGTTTACGGCTTTCGGTTAACTCCAAATCCATAACAAAAGTTGCACGACCAAATGCAACACGCATCGCTTCTGGCAAGATTTCCAGCGGATTTACTGCCTCAGCTTCATTCTCAGAAGTTTCTGGACGGGCGATGTAAAGATACATTTCATCTTTTTTGCTAGATTTAAAAATTGAACAGTGCATAGTTGAAACAGGACTCATAAAACTCAGCACAAAGCATACATTAAAAAAAAGACCGATACATTAGTGATTATTAACGCATCAGTCGTGATTGTGTGTAAATGTTAATTCTTTGAACAAAATGGTTAAAAATTAGTCCATCACTTTCATTTGCGTAGACAGATAACTTTCATCTGCATGTAACACATCAATCAGTGGCTTGGTCAGAACATCATAGCGCCAACCGAGCAGATAAGCGGGCAAATCCTGTTCATCATTATGAAATACCACATGCTGATATAGTGCATTAAGCCATTTTTTACGCATCAATACTTCTTTAGGTACAGTAGTTTCTTGTACCACAGCCTGAATGACATTCTCCACTCTTTCACCAATTTCTTTGGATGAGTGACGAATTGGACGTGCCATACGCAGTGGCCATTCTGCCTGTTCAGGCAAAAATTTAAGTAGGTCCAGAATGGTTTTACCATATTCACGCACAATATTTTGACGGATATCCTTAATGCTGGACAACTGGAAATGATTACGCGGATTTTTTTCCACCAGATCAATCAGGGTAGAATTTTTCAGAATAAAGCTGCGAGGATAATTCAAGGCTTTGACCATCTGTTCGCGCCACACAGCCAGTTGTTGCAACTGCATCAATTGACGGCGTGAATGCCGGTAGTTTCCAATATCGTGATAAAGCAACTCTAGCGGTGTTTCCTGACCAATTTCATGGGTCAGATGACGGCAATCTTCCAGGGCAAAATCCAGTAAGTGCTTATCGCCTAATTCCTGCTGGATTTTATTCGATAGATTCATTAAATATAGTACGTCATTCGCCGCATAGGTGAGTTGCTCCGAGCTTAACGGACGCGCCAACCAGTCAGATCGGGTCTGGTCTTTATCAATGTCCACATCCAGCATGTGCTTTAACGCATTTTGATAGCTTACCTGTAGCCCATGGCCTAAAAAAGACATGCCAATCTGGGTATCAAAAACATTGCTTAGGCTTTTTTGCTGTGAGTAATGATAAATTAAATCAATATCTTCACTGCAGGCATGGAAAATATTCTGCTGGGCCTGAAACAATTTTTTCCAGAATGCCGACAGGTCTAAACTTGTGCCATCAAGTAAAAAAACCCGATCCGCAACATTAATTTGAAATACACCGAGTTTAGGCCAAAGAGTATCCACCTTGATGAATTCGGTATCCAATCCATAAATGGATGTCTGCCCCATCAAGTGCAGAATATCTTCTAAATCTTTTTGTTGATGAATGAACTGAAACATATTACCGAGTCTAAAAGCAGATTCTCTTGAAAAGTATATTAACCGATATATAACATTTAGATATAACAAAATCTACATCTAGCGCATATATTCACCATATTTTAATTTTTAAATAAAAAATCAACATTTTTTTATATTTTTTTTGTATAAGTTTAAGACTATTTTTCTCGTAAATGCCACCCTGTTCTTATTCTTGTTAAAAATAATGAAATAAGCACCCTGGTACTTATTTCATACGCATACGATTATGCACCGCCTGACTTAAAGTATGGCTATCCACATATTCAAGTTCTCCCCCTTGAGGAACACCTTGAGCAATCCGGGTCATTTGAATCGGTAAATGCTTGGTTGCTTCAACCAGATAATGTGCTGTCGCCTGACCTTCTACAGTAGCATTGGTTGCCAATATAACTTCTGAAACCGTGCCCTGACTCAGGCGCTGAATCAGATAGGGAATCCCGATTTCTTCTGGCCCAATTCCGTCCAGTGGAGACAAATGTCCACCCAGCACATGGTATTTACCCCGAAAACTGCCACTTTGTTCAATCGCCATCACATCTGCTGGTGATTCCACCACACAGAGCAGCTGATCATCACGTTCATGCGAAAGACAGATATCGCAGACTTCATTTTCAGTGAGCGAATGACAAACGCTACATTCCTGAATATAGGTAGCTGCTTCATTTAAAGCATGTGCCAACCCGACTGCACCTTCCCTGTTTTTCATGATCAGGTGTAATGCCATGCGCTGAGCCGATTTCGGCCCAACACTTGGCAGAATCCGTAAGGCTTGAACCAGTTGATCAAATCGATCACTAAACACTGGACGTATTCCTTAGAATAAACCTGAAAGACCTGGTGGCAAGCCCATACCAGAATTAGCCGCTTTCATTTTTTCTTCAGAAATGGCTTCGGCCTGACGTGCAGCATCATTCATTGCAGCTGCGATTAAGTCTTCAATCATATCTGCATCGTCTTGCAGCAATTCAGGGCTGATTTCGATACGTTTTACCACGTTACGGCAAGTCATGGTGACTTTCACCAGACCGCCGCCTGCTTCAGCATGAACTTCAGTTTGCGCAAGCTGTTCTTTGGCCTTTTTAACATTGGCTTCCATATCTTTTTGCATGCGCTGTGCTTGCTGCATCAACATGTTAATGTTCATAAAATACTCCGAACACAAAACTTAAAAATAAGATAAAAATTTAAATTAAATCTAAACCACGACTAATGTCGCGAATAATATCATCAATATCTTCCAAACCAACAGATACACGGATTAATCCTTCACGAATCCCTGCAGCTTCTTTGGCTTCTGGTGAAAGCTTACCGTGAGTTGTAGTTGCTGGATGAGTAATAGTTGATTTCACATCGCCCAGGTTACCGGTAATGGAAATAAACTGGGTATTGTCGATAACTTTCCAAGCCCCTTCACGCCCACCTTTGACTTCAAAGGACACAATACCGCCAAAACCGCTTTGCTGTTTGGCTGCAAGCTCATGACCGATATGTGAAGGCAAACCAGCGTAATACACTTTTTCTACTTTGTCGTGCTGATTTAAAAATTCAGCCAGTTTTTGTGCATTTGCTGAATGTTCACGCATACGTAAACGCAGAGTTTCCAGACCTTTCAAAAAAACCCAGGCATTAAATGGACTCATTGACGGGCCAGTGGTGCGGACATAACCAAATACTTCTTCAAGCAGTTTGTGATTACCTACCACAGCACCACCCAAAGCGCGACCTTGACCATCCAGATATTTGGTTGCTGAATAGACAACCAGGTCAGCCCCTAATTTAATTGGCTGTTGCAATGCCGGCGTACAGAAGCTGTTATCAATCGCCAGTAATGCACCATTGGCATGAGCCAGATCAGCCAAAGCCTGAATATCGGCAATTTCAGCCAGTGGATTGGATGGAGATTCAACAAACAGTAATTTGGTTTCAGGTTTGATTGCATTTTTCCACGCATCAAGATCGGTTAAATCAACAAAATCGACTGCTATACCAAATTTAGCCACGTATTTTTCAAAAAGAGAAACCGTTGAACCAAACACCGCACGTGAACAGATGACGTGATCGCCCAGTTTCAAATAAGACATAGCCACAGCCATGATGGCTGCCATGCCAGTACTGGTTGCAACAGCACGTTCCGCACCATCTAATGCGGCAAGGCGCTTTTCAAACATCGCAACTGTCGGGTTGGTAAAGCGCGAATAAATGTTGCCAGGTTCCTGACCAGAAAACTTAGCTGCGGCTTCTGCTGCATTTTCATAGACGAATGATGAAGTGAGAAAAATTGGTTCACCATGCTCGCCTTCAAAACTGCGTGTATGACCTGTACGAATAGCTAAGGTATCTAATTGGTATTCAATGTCGTCTTGTTGGCTCATTTGTATTACCCAGTCCTGGACTGTATTGCTAATAATTGCCAACATTTTGAGCGTCTATGGCATTTAAGGTCAAGGTATAATGCATAAATATCGCCTACACTTCGATCAATCCCCATATGTCAGCACACCCAGCAATGATTCAAGTTAAAAATAAAATTGCCAAACATAAAAGCAAACTCAAAAACCTGTCAAAGACTTTATTTAACTCAAAATCACTGGTTTTATCGCAAGCCACTCCCTATGAAGTCATTGCAGAGTACAAACAAACACGGGTACGTTACTACGCCTCACCGGATAGACAATATAAAGAACCCCTGGTTTTTGTTGCCCCCCTTGCAATCAATATGGCCATTTACGACCTGTACCCGTACCGCTCATTGGTCAAAAACTTTCAACATAGTGGTTTTGATGTCTATCTGCTTGAATGGGGCCGATATAATTATAAAGATCGCTTTCTCAATTTCATGTCGTTTATTGATGATGCGATTCCGCATTGTATTGATCAGATCCGGACGCATTCAAATAGCGATGAAATTTCACTGCATGGCTGGAGCATGGCAGGCGTATTTGTCATGTTGTATTGCGCACTACATCAACCAAACCACGTTAAAAATTTAATTGTATTGGGCAGTCCGGTGGACAGTCATGCCTCGGGTCGTACCGGTAAACTTTTTCAAAAGGTCAATCAGCTGATTGCCAAAAATAAAGCCCTGCAAAACAAGATTTACTCAGGAACTGTGCCCAAGCATCTGATTCATAGCCCAGGCCTACTGAACTCACTCGGTTTTAAAATGATTGATCCTGTGGGATGGATACAAAGCCAGAAACAGCTTCTAGCCAACCTCGATAACCTGCAAGCCTTATATGAACACGCCACCATGGGTAATTTCCTGAACCGGATGATTGATTACCCGGGGGGTATCAATCAGGACATGATTTTTAATGTCTGGCTACAAAATCCGCTCAAAAACGGTGTTATCAGATTACAGGATAAGCATATCGAATTAAAACATATAGCCTGCTCTTTACTGATAGGCGCGGGTCGTAGCGATCGGATTGTTTCAGAAGAGGCCGTTAAACCTTTAATTGAATTGACAAATAGTCAGGATGTCACGTTTACTCTTATCCCAGGTGGTCATTTGGGACTCATGTCTAGCCAGTCCAGTGCCAACGAGTTCTGGCCTTTCATGACTACCTGGCTAAAACAGAGATCGAGCAAAATATAAAGGAAACATCATGATTCAGTCAGTTGCATTTATCGGCTTAGGCGCAATGGGTTACCGTATGGCAGCGCATTTACCTCAACATTTTGATACGGTGTATGTATGGAACCGCAATTTCGAAAAAGCCAAACAGCATGCAACTGAATATGGCACGCAAGCCGTAGAACTTAAACAGGCTGTTCAGGCAGATATCATTTTTTCTTGCCTGCCAACCAGCCAGGAAGTCGAAGACCTCATTGCAACGGTTCAGATTAAATCGGGCGCAGTATGGGTCGACTGCACCAGTGGTGTTCCTGAATCTGCGAAAAAGCTCAACCAGCAGTTAAAAGCATGGGATGTAGATTTTCTGGATGCACCAGTCAGCGGGCAAACCATTGGTGCGGAAAATGGCACATTAACCGTAATGATTGGTGGTGAAGCTGCTGCTTTTGAAAAAGCCCTTCCTGCAATTCAAGCCTTCGGCAAACTGATTAAACATGTCGGTGAATCAGGTGCAGGTTTCGCAGTCAAAGCGGTCAACAATATGCTCTTAGCCGTCAATCTTTGTTCAGTGGCCGAAGGTTTTACCACCTTAAAAGTGCATGGGGTAAATCTGCATGAAGCTTTAGACTGCATTAATGCGTCAAGCGGTAAAAGTGGCGTAACGGAAATGGTGTTACCACAACGTATTTTAAATCGTGCCTTCCCGCTGACTTTTGCTCTGCCATTATTGGCAAAAGATACCGGCATTGCACTTGATCTGGTTCGTGATGCCAAACTGTCAGCACCGGTGATTGCCTTGACTCAAAGTCTGATTCAGGCAGCCAGTAATTTAGCAGAAAAAGACAGTGACTTTTCTAGTGCTGTGAAAATGTACGAATCTTGGAATAAAATTACACTTGAGTAATTACTCGCCATTGAATAATAATAAATAAACCTAATATTGTGTAGAAGTGCTCTACACAATATTCTCACAGAGGAAACCCTCATGACCAAGCTTAGTGTTGCAGTTTTGGCTAGTTTTACAACTTTCTTTGGGGCAACTGTTTTTGCAGCGACAGCAGAGCAAGAGTGCCAACAATTAAAAAATGACCATGATGTCATTTATGCCTCTAAAGGTTTTTGCTTTAAAGACCCGGAAGCCAAGGCCAAGTTCGGCAATGACAATTGTTATACAACCAAGCCCAAATTTTCAGAAAAAGAGCAACAACGACTTGACGCCATCAAAGATCGTCAGAAAGAATTGAACTGTAAATAATTACAGTACCCAATCACTTTCAAGGACTAGACATGCTTTACGATGATCAAAATATTTTTGCACGAATTATCCGTAATGAACTTCCTGCAATAAAAGTGTATGAGGACGAACAGGTTCTGGCTTTTATGGACATTATGCCCCAGGCAGAAGGTCATACGTTGGTCATCCCGAAAACACCTGCAATTACCTTGCTCGATCTGCCACCTGATGCCGCTGCCTATACCATTCAGATTGTGCAAAGAATTGCCCAGGCAATGAAAATAGCACTTGATGTTCAAGGTATTGTACTGATGCAACTTTCAGGTGCATCTGCTGGTCAAACTGTTCCACATGTACATTTTCACCTTATTCCAAGTTCAGTGCATGAGCTTGGAAAACATGCATTACATATGGGTGACCAGGAAAAAATTAAAGCACTGGCTGAAAAGATTAAAGCTGAACTTTAAAATTCACTAGAATTTTAATTTGTAAAAAATGGAGCTTAAGCTCCATTTTTTTATATTTGAGATTGAATCAACTCATCTCACAGATTTTAATAAAAATTTAAATTATTGAAAAACAATAAAATATATTATTTTTTTAATCATCTTCGTCATCAAACTGTCATATAGCTTTCACTTCACTGTCACAAAGTTTGCAGATACTGCTTAGCAAGTTGGTGAGCTTTTGTAAATTTTTGTACACAAGCAAACTATAAAAAGAGTCAACAGGGCAACCGCCCCATAAAAGTGTTTTTGGAGAAATTTCAATGAAAAAATTGCTTCTCGCTGCTACAGTAGCAACCTTAAGCGTAAGTGCAGCGCAAGCAGCACCAACTTTGTACGGTAAGTTAAACGTTACCGTAGACCAAGTGGACAACAATAAGTTTGATGGCAAAAACGTTACAGAAGTAAACTCCAATGCTTCTCGCTTAGGGGTAAAAGGCGAAGAAAAATTGACTGATAAATTATCAGCAGTTTATTTAGCTGAGTGGGAAGTTTCAACTGATGGCAATAAAGATAAAGACTGGGGAATGCGTAACCGTTTCTTAGGTCTTAAATTTGCCGATATCGGTACATTAAAAGCCGGTAACTACGATTCTTACTTCAAAACTGCTGCAGGCAATAACCAAGATATTTTTAACGATCACAACCACCTTGATATGACCAGCATGCTATATGGTGAAGATCGTTTAAGTAACTCAATCGGTTTTGAAACTGATAAAAAATTACTGGGCGGCCTGCAATTCAGCATTATGGCACAGCAAGGTGAAGATTCAGCGACTGATAATAATACCAAAGGTCAAACAGGCACACGTAATGGCTTTGGTGATAGCATCTCGACTTCACTTAGCTACGACAACAAAGACTATGGTGTAGCTGCAGCAATTGCAGGTAACTTTGGCGTGGCAGGTAAATACAACGCTTATAGCCTAACAGGTATTTATTCAGATGCAGTTCGTGTGACTGGTTCTGTTGATTTAACTAAGGCGGGTGTAAACGGTCTGGTATTTGGTGCCCTATGGCAAACAGCTCAACCTACAGATGATACAGTATCAACGACAAGTGGTACTCCTTCTGTAACAACTTCTTATAAAGGTTTACAAGAAGATGCTTACGGTATTACTACTGCCTATACAATTCCATCTACACCATGGAAATTAAAGGCTGAATATCTATCTGCCAATACTTCTGTAGACAATAAAACTGACCGTCAAATCGACCAGTACGGCGTAGGTGTCGATTATAACCTAAATAAACAAGCACGTTTCTACGGTGTTGTAGGTCAGCAGAAGCGTGACTGGTTAACAAAAGATGATAAGAAAACTGTGATTGGCCTGGGTATGGAATATAACTTCTAAGCCCTCTTCATTTACTTAGAAAGCTATTAAAAAGACCACATTCGTGTGGTCTTTTTTTTGAGGCAAGAATTTTAACTTCCTCTCTCATTCCTCCTGCATTTTAAGTCAAGGTGTTTAATTGGATTTATATAAAACATATTAAATGGAATTTCAAACAAGAATAATTATCAATTAATTATTTATATCCCCTAAAAAGATACAAGTGTTTTAGTTGGAGTTAAAAGTATATATAAGTATTTTAGTCAGAATTAAAAATTAAATACGCAGTGTTTTAGTCAACTTAATAATCGCAAAAAATCAGTATATTTTTTATCACAACCTTAACATAAATTATTGTTTTAAAAAACAAATATAATATATTTTTATTTTAATTGTTTCATCTATTTATTTTTAGTTATTTTTTGTTTAATAATATAGATCAAGTTTAAAAAAATAGGCTTATTTGTATGAGCTTAATACCGAAAGATTACAATCAACGTTTAGTTCGAGAGATCGCAATCATATTAATAATCAAGGTTGCTCTCCTACTGACGATTAAACACATCTGGTTCGATGCCCCTACTATTCCTCAAAATTTTGACACTCAAGTTGCCGAGCATATTGCTGGCAGCCCTTCCCAAATCAAGGAGACACGTTGATGATTTCTGAAAGCGTGGTCGATCTTTCGCGGTTCCAATTTGCAATGACCGCGTTGTATCACTTTATATTTGTACCTCTTACACTTGGTCTGGCTTTTATTCTTGCCATTATGGAAACCACCTATGTGATTTCCGGTAAAGAAATTTATAAGGACATGACTAAGTTCTGGGGAAAACTTTTTGGTATTAACTTTGCCTTAGGTGTTACCACAGGTTTAACCATGGAGTTCCAGTTTGGTACAAACTGGGCGTACTATTCGCATTATGTCGGTGACATTTTTGGTGCGCCACTCGCTATTGAAGGATTAATGGCATTTTTCTTGGAATCGACTTTTATTGGTCTATTCTTCTTCGGCTGGGACCGGCTTTCCAAAGTTCAGCATTTAGGCGTGACCTGGCTGGTTGCACTGGGTTCCAACATGTCGGCACTTTGGATTTTAGTCGCCAATGGCTGGATGCAAAACCCTGTGGGCGCAGAGTTCAACTTTGAAACCATGCGTATGGAGCTGGTTGACTTCGGCGCACTGATTTTCAACCCGGTGGCTCAGGTTAAATTTGTCCATACAGTATCTTCAGGTTATGTCACTGGTGCCGTTTTCGTTTTAGCGATTTCCAGTTTCTACATGCTGAAAAAACGTGATTTACCTTTTGCACGCCGTTCTTTCGCTATTGCGGCAATCTTTGGTTTAGCCTCTACATTCTCAGTTATTTTACTGGGTGATGAATCAGGTTATGAACTGGGTGATGTACAAAAAACCAAATTGGCTGCAATTGAAGCAGAATGGGAAACTCACCCAGCACCTGCTCCATTTACATTGTTTGGTATTCCAAATCGGGAAGAACAACGCACTGACTACGCCATCAAAATTCCATATGTGATGGGTATCATTGCCACACGTTCTCTTGATAAAGAAGTGACTGGCCTGAAAGACCTGATGGTTCAACATGAGCTTCGTATCCGTAATGGTATGACTGCATATGCCGAACTTGAAAAACTTCGTGCAGGCGACCGCTCACCAGCGCTGATGGCTTCGTTCAAAGAAAATCAGAAAGACTTGGGCTATGGCTTACTTCTTAAAAAATATACACCAAATGTAGTAGATGCTTCTGAAGAGCAAATCAAAGCAGCGACCAAGGATACTGTTCCTAACGTAACTGCCCTGTTCTTCTCGTTCCGTGCCATGGTGGCTTCTGGTTTCTTGATGCTGCTTCTGTTTATCCTTGCAACTTTTGCAGTCGCTAAACGCAATGCAGAAAGCAAACCTTGGTTACTTAAATTTGCGCTTTACGGCTTACCATTACCATGGATTGCTACACAAACTGGCTGGTATGTGGCTGAAGGTGGTCGTCAACCATGGACAATTGGTGAGGTTCTACCTACACATCTCTCTGCTTCAAGCTTAAGCACTGGTGATATTTGGGGTTCAATCCTGGCACTTGCAGCGTTCTATACAGTACTTCTAATTATCGAAATGTACTTGATGATCAAATTCGCTCGCTTAGGTCCAAGTTCTTTACATACTGGTAAATACCACTTTGAAAAAGGCGCTGATCAAAACCACGCTGCTGCGGAGGCTCAATCATGATCGAATATGAATTACTCAAAATTATCTGGTGGGTTTTGGTAGGTGTACTACTGATTGGCTTTGCCCTCACCGATGGCTTCGATATGGGCTCTATGGCAATCATGCCATTCGTGGGCAAAAACGATGAAGAGCGTCGTGCGGCAATTAATACCATTGCCCCGCACTGGGACGGTAACCAGGTCTGGTTCATTACAGCTGGTGGTGCACTGTTTGCTGCATGGCCAATGGTTTATGCAACAGCATTCTCCGGCATGTACTGGGCACTATTACTGGTACTGTTTGCCCTGTTCTTAAGACCTGTAGGTTTTGACTACCGCTCTAAACTTGAGAACAAAAAATGGCGTAACTCTTGGGACTGGGGTTTGGCTGTTGGTGGTGCAGTTCCTGCTTTAGTCTTCGGTGTTGCCTTCGGTAATATGTTCCTGGGTGTGCCGTTTACTTTAGATGAAACCGTACGTTCAACTTATACTGGTAGCTTCTTTGCCCTGCTCAACCCATTTGCCCTGGTTTGTGGTATTGTCAGCTTATCCATGCTGAGTGCGCATGGTGGTGCGTGGTTGATGCTTCGTACCGATGGCGACTTGCATGCACGTTCTGCCAAAGCAACTCAATTGATGGGTGTGGTATTCTTGGTTTGCTTCCTGGGCGCTGGAGCATGGTTATACTTCGGTAATATTGAAGGTTATACTTTAGCGCAACCATTTGATACCAATGGAGTTGCAAACCCTCTTGCCAAAGAAGTCATTACCAATGGCAACCATGGCTGGATGAATAACTACTCGACTTACCCAATCACTATGATTGCACCGATCATGGCAATCTTGGGAAGCCTGATTGTAATTGCCGCTGCTGCGAAAGCCAAAGCAGGTTTAAGCTTCCTGGGTACATCGCTGATGGTAATTGGGGCAATTTTAACAGCTGGTTTTGCATTGTTCCCATTCCTTATGCCTTCAAGCATCAACCCTGTTGCCAGCTTGACCATGTGGGATGCCGTATCAAGTAAAAACACACTGACTGTAATGACTGTTGCTGCCTGTATTTTTGTTCCAATTATTTTGAGTTACACCACTTGGTGTTACTATAAGATGTGGGGCGTAATTACCAAAAAACATATTCAAGAGAATTCACACAGCCTGTACTAAGGCTGTGTTTTAGGAGATAAAATTATGTGGTATTTCGCATGGATTCTCGGGATTTTAATGGCGTGCTTTGCAGGCGTATTAAGTGCCCTTTATATCGAACATCATCAAGATTTGGATGAGGAATAAACAATGACAGAGATCGCAATGACAGCAGAAGGAAGCAAGCCAAATAAATTTGTAATGGCCATTTCATTTTTGATGGCATTGCCTCTTGCTACGGTGTTGCTAATTCACCCAGCCCTCATGCTCGATGCCAATGGTCACTATAATCATAGAGCCTTGATGATGATCATGATTGGCATTTCAGGTGGATTTATTTACGGCGTAGGATTTCTGCCTAAGTTTTGGCTGTGGAAATGGCTATTTAGTCCATATATCGCATGGCCATTGATGATCTGGGGTTATTACACCTGGTTCCTCACCTAATTCTTTAAACGTTCTAAAAAGCCCACATTTGTGGGCTTTTTTACATCTACTTATAACGCGCTAAAATCTTTTCCCGCTCTTCTTTCGATATATCTTCAGGCAACATAAAACATTCACGATACTTTTGAAGAAAAATCTGAATAAGCTTTTGACAATCAGGCAAAGTATGTTTTAAATAAATCTGTGCACTCATCATTGTTAAATTGTTAGATTGCTTAATAATCAATTTTTTGTGTTCATCACCCAAACCAAAGGTGTGACGCAAAAATGTTTGCTTCCCACTATGTACAATTGAATTAAGATAATCCAAAGAGAATAACTTGAACTCTTCGAGTTGAGCGACAATATGCTTGATTTCCTGAATTTCCTTCAAAGCTTCAATCATCGGCGTTGCAGTAAAACGGCTAATACTTTTATGTTCCTTTAAAGTAAGCTGCTCTATTGAATCCAGCACGCCCAACTCACACACTTGCTCATCCGTTGCTACAAATAATATCCAATAAGCACGCACTAAAGATTCAAATTGTGTACGAAACAACGCAAGAGCCGATATAAACAGTTCAGTTTCTAATAATGTTTTAACCGCTAATCCATGTTCAATCGATATGTCACAACACTGATATACTAAATCTAGACGTAGCCCGCCATCTACAAATTCAGACTGCGATAATTCTTGATTTAATTCATTAACCATCGTCATTGATTGTTCAAATAAATCCATTTATTTTCCCCCAAAAATAAAAAAGCCAGATCAAATCTAGCTTTTTAATATTAATATCAACATCAACGATGGGTATGGATCGACATCACAATCCCCATACTCGCCAGTAATGAAATTACTGCCGAGCCACCATAACTCATCAGTGGCAGAGGGTCCCCAGTTACAGGTAAAATTCCGCTGGCCATTCCTGAGTTTAAAAATACAAAGAAAAAGAACGTCAGCCCGATAGCACCCGCATATAAGCGTCCAAAATTATGAAAACTATTCAAGCCAATCATCAAGCAACGGATAATAATTGCAGCAAACAGACTAAATAATAAAAATACCCCGACAAAGCCATATTCTTCAGCATAGGCAGACATAATGAAGTCGGTATGATTTTCAGGCAAGTAACCCAAATGCGACTGAGTACCGGTCAAATATCCTTTCCCGGTTAACCCCCCAGAACCAATAGCAATTTTGGACTGGATGATGTTCCAGCCAGCACCCAATGCATCGGACTCAGGATCAAATAAGGTCAAGATACGTTTCTTTTGATAGGTTTGCAGTACAAACATCCATAAAACCGGTGCTGCAACAGCCAAAGCCGTCAGAGCTCCCAAAATCAAACGCCAAGACATGCCACACAGAAACAAGACAAAAACACCGGGAATAATCAGACCAATGTTCAAATCTGGTTGTAGTGCCACCAGTACAAACGGAATCATCATCAGGATGAGCCCAGTCACGATCTGCAAAAAGGTAGGTGGAAATACACGACGTGAAAAATACCATGCCATCATCAGCGGCATGGCAAATTTCATGATTTCACTGGGCTGCATACTACCAATGCCCGGAACCGTCAGCCAGCGCTTTGCCCCCAAACGCGTATCACCAATCACCAGAACCAGCACCAGTAGCACCATGCCCAGCATATAAAAATATGGACTGACCGCCTGATAAACTTTTGGCGGAACCTGGGCACATAAAAACATGAGGATGAAACCGACACCAAAACTGGTGGCCTGACGAATCACCATACTGCTATCTTGCAGAGTTGCGCTATAAACCACCATCAATCCCAATATTGAATTCAATACCAGAAAAGAAAGCAGCCATGGATCCAAGTGTAATTTGGCCCATCTGGATGAGTCATGTTTAATGCTTCTACCATCACGTAAAGAGTGACGTAAAAAACGATACTGGGGGGATGGTATCATTTGAAATATTTGAACAAGCTAGAGACAGCGCAAATTATAAGTTTAAAGTGTTTAAATAACATCATTAAGTCCCATATTTCTGCATTTTTATCTTGTAGACTTTAAACTGCTTGCTGGGAGGCTAAGATTAAACGCGCCAACTCCAGATCATCGGCATAGGTAATTTTAATATTATCTGATCGACCCTGTACCACTTTTACTGGTTCACCCACGTACTCCAGAGCACTGGCTTCATCGGTAATGGTCATACCATCCTGCAATGCTTTTTCAATGGCATGTTTTAAGATACCTAATCTTGAGATTTGGGGTGTCTGAGCTTGCCATAAATGGTCTCGACTAACTGTCTTGGCAATTGTATTTGCATGTGCAACATATTTTAAGGTGTCACGAACGGGAATCGCCAAAATCGCACTGCAATTTTCCTGAATAGCCGTATTCACCAACAGCTGCAAGCAGTCTTGGGTCACACAAGGACGTGCGGCATCATGTACCAATACCCAATCCTCTTCAGCTGCAAATGCTTCAAGATAGCTTAAGGCATTCAGAACCGAATTCACCCGTTCTGCGCCACCCGGACAAAAATGAGCCTTTTCAGGATGGGAGAATGTCAAGGTTTTTGCAACATCATCCTGTGTACCAATAGCCAGAACATAACCTGCCAAAGGCAACTGATTCAGACGTGCAACGGTATGCTCAAGTACGGTTAGATCTTGAATCTGTTGATATTGTTTAAGTTCAGTTTTAGAAAAACGACTTCCGGAACCAGCAGCAGGAATAACTGCCCAAATTTTATGGTGCACTTTCTACGGGTGCTCCAGTTTCATTTTCATTGGTTCTTAAATCTGCTTTGGCATTTGGATCAATATAAATAGGCTTATAGTTTGTACTAATAGTACTCATTTGTACAAAAGTTTCATGCGGCTTGATCAAGCCCAAGTCTAAACGCGCATGCTCTTCAATGGCTTCAATACCATTTTTCAAGTCATAAACTTCAGCAGCGAGAACTCGGTTACGTTCTTTAAGTTCCGTATTTAATTCTGTTTGTTGTTGAATTTTTTCAGCCAGTTTTTGATGGTCATGGTAACCACCTTCACCAAACCAGAATAAGTACTGAAACCCTGCGATCAAAATGATCGCAAGGCCCAATAATGCTTTACTCACTTTGGAGTCAAATACATTGAATAGAGATAGCATGATATGTGCTTAGTTCAAACCTTTGAACTCAGCTTTACCGCGATATGCAGCTTTAGTCAATTCTTCGATACGAAGTAATTGGTTATATTTTGCTACACGGTCAGAACGGCAAAGTGAACCTGTCTTGATTTGACCCGCTGCTGTACCTACTGCAAGATCAGCAATAGTCGAATCTTCAGTTTCGCCTGAACGGTGAGAAATTACTGTAGAGTAACCATTTGCTTTCGCAAGATAGATAGCATCTAGAGTTTCAGTCAAGGTACCGATCTGGTTGTATTTGATCAAGATAGAGTTAGCAACTTTCTCATTGATACCGCGTTGAAGGATTTTTGGATTGGTTACGAACAGGTCATCACCCACCAACTGGATCTTGTCGCCAAGGATAGAAGTCAGGTAAGACCAGCCTTCCCAGTCAGACTCATCCAGGCCATCTTCAATCGAGATGATTGGGTATTGGTTTACAAGACCCGCAAGGTAGTCAGAGAACTGGTTGCTTGTGAATGCTTTGTTGCCTTCGCCAGCAAGAATGTACTGACCATCTTTGTAGAATTCTGAAGATGCGCAGTCAAGTGCAAGCATGATGTCAGAACCCGCTTTATAACCCGTTTGCTCAATCGCAGAAAGGATTACAGTAATCGCTTCTTCATTTGAACGTAAGTTTGGTGCAAAACCACCTTCATCACCCACCGCAGTATTCAAACCTTGTTTCTTTAAAACTGATTTTAAAGAATGGAAGATTTCAGCACCCGCACGTAACGCTTCAGAGAATGAAGTAAAGCCCACTGGCTCAATCATAAACTCTTGAATGTCAACGTTGTTATCTGCGTGTGAACCACCGTTCAAGATGTTCATCATTGGAACGGGCATAGTTAAAATGCTGTTGTTACGAAGGTCTGCGATGTATTGGAAAAGAGGAATTTTCTTTTCGTCAGCAGCAGCACGTGCAGCAGCCAAAGATACCGCTAGAGTTGCGTTCGCACCTAGTTTTTCTTTGTTTTCTGTACCGTCAAGCGCGATCATTGTGTTATCAATATCTTTTTGTTCAAAGACTGATTTACCCAACAATGCGTCACGAATTACTGTGTTAACGTTGTTAACTGCAGTTTTAACGCCTTTACCCAAGTAACGTGCTTTATCGCCGTCACGAAGTTCTAAAGCTTCACGAGAACCAGTTGAAGCACCAGATGGTGCACATGCACGGCCAACTACGCCAGATGCCAAGATTACGTCTGCTTCGATGGTTGGGTTACCACGAGAGTCCAAAATTTCACGTGCACGAATGTCAACGATTTGACTCATGAACAATTCCTCAGTTGATGAATAACGCGATGCTTTAGAAGGCATCAAGGTGTATATGATTTAGTGTGTATCTAACTTTTTGAAACCTTTAACCAAGGTATCCAATTCTTTCAGCTGCGCCAAGAATGGCTCCAGTTGCGACATACGAAGTGCACAAGGACCATCACATTTAGCATGTTCAGGATCTGGATGAGCTTCCAAGAATAAACCCGCCAGACCAGTGGCCATACCCGCACGAGCCAAAGTGGTAATTTGCGCACGGCGACCGCCCGCAGAATCTGCACGCCCACCTGGAGTTTGCAGCGCGTGGGTGACATCAAAGAATACAGGCACATTCATTTCTTTCATGATGTCGAAGCCCAGCATATCTACAACCAGGTTGTTATAGCCAAAGGCCGAACCACGTTCACAAAGAATCAGCTTGTCATTTCCGGCTTCCAGACACTTATGCAAAATATGGCGCATTTCGTGTGGCGCAAGGAATTGTGCTTTTTTGATATTGATGATGGCATCGGTTTTTGCCATAGCTTCAACCAGATCAGTCTGACGGCTCAAGAATGCTGGAAGCTGGATAATATCCGCCACTTCAGCAACAGGTGCAGCCTGATAAGGTTCATGTACATCAGTAATGATGGGTACATTGAAGTGTTTTTTAATGTCTGCTAACCACTCGATCCCTTTTTCCAAGCCTGGGCCACGGAAAGAGTTCAAGCTTGAACGGTTGGCTTTATCAAAACTTGCTTTAAACACGTAAGGAATTTCCAGACGTTTGCAGATATCAACATAAGTTTCTGCAATTTCAAAAGCAAGGTCTTTTGACTCAAGTACATTCATTCCGCCGAATAATACAAATGGCAAGTGATTTGCCATTTGTATATCGCCTAAACGTACAATTTCTTGTGGTTTTAATTGCGACATTTAAACTTTCCTAGTTTAGTCTTGCCCAGCCATTATTTGGTTTTTTGGTACTGTTTTTTCGCAGCATCAATAAAGCTGGCAAATAATGGGTGCCCATCACGTGGTGAACTTGTAAATTCCGGGTGGAATTGTACAGCAATAAACCAAGGATGTTGAGGAATTTCAACTGTTTCTACCAAATGTTGTACTGGTGAATAACCTGAAATCTTCAGACCTTTCTCTTCTAGCGCAGGAATGAAACGGTTGTTCATTTCATAACGGTGACGGTGACGTTCGATAATTTCATTCGAACCATACACTTCTGCAGTTTTTGTACCTGCAACCAGCTCAGATTTTTGCGCACCTAGACGCATGGTTCCGCCAAGATCAGAATCTACAGAACGCTGTTGAACTTCGCCACGCTCATCCAGCCATTCGGTAATCAAACCAATTAAAGGTGATTTGGTTGAACGGTTGAATTCTGTGGATGACGCATCCGTGATACCCGCTACGTTACGCGCGTATTCGATCACTGCCAACTGCATACCTAAACAGATACCAAGGAATGGCACACCGTTTTCACGTGCATATTTAATTGCCAGCATTTTGCCTTCAGTACCACGCTCACCAAAACCGCCCGGAACCAGAATGGCATCTGCATCTTTAAGCGCTTCATTCACATCTTGGCTTTCAAGATCTTCAGCATTGACATAGTCAATTTGGACTTTGACACGGTTTTTAATGCCCGCATGAAGAAGTGCTTCGTTTACAGATTTATATGCATCTGGAAGCTCAACGTATTTACCTACCATCGCCACACGTACTGTGTATTCAGGGTTTAATAAAGCTTCTACAACATTGTCCCAGTCTGAAAGATCCGCTTCAGGCAGGTCGTTATAACCAAAACGTTCACAAATTAAATCGTCAACATCCTGTTCATAGAACGTACGCGGGATTTGATAAATAGTACGTGCATCTTTACAGACCACAACCGCACGCGCTTCCACGTTAGTGAATAATGCAATTTTACGGGTTGTATCTGCATCAACATCATGCTCGGTACGGCAGATTAAAATATCTGGTTGAATACCAATCGATAACAACTCTTTCACTGAGTGCTGAGTCGGTTTGGTTTTCAGTTCTGCTGCTGACTTGATGTATGGAAGTAAAGTCAAGTGCATCAACATGGTACGTTTATGACCAAGCTCTACCATTAACTGACGTACAGATTCCATGAATGGGAGAGATTCGATGTCACCTACTGTTCCGCCAATTTCCACAATTGCGACGTCATAGCCTTCGCCAGCGCGAAGCACACGTTCTTTAATATTATCGGTAATATGTGGAATAACCTGAACAGTACCACCCAGATAGTCACCACGGCGTTCTTTATTTAAAACATCCTGATAAACACGACCTGATGTGAAGTTGTTCAGTTTGGTCATTTTCGCACGACGTAAGAAACGTTCGTAATAACCCAAGTCTAAGTCAGTTTCAGCACCATCCTCTGTGACAAAAACTTCACCGTGTTGGAACGGACTCATCGTTCCTGGATCGACATTAATGTATGGATCCATTTTGACCATGGTCACTTTTAAACCACGGGCTTCTAAAAGCGCAGCCACAGATGCAGCTGAAATACCTTTACCTAGTGATGATACAACACCACCAGTAACGAAAATAAAATGGGTCATTAAGTTTCTCGTACAATGGAGCCTAAATTGGCCTACAATGTTGTGCGATTTTACTTTACTCTGTACCAATAAAGCAAAGTCATTCCGCATCAATTCATAGAACAATAAACAATTGGTTATTCTATCAGCATTTCCGATAAAAAATTAGGGTAAGCTGATAGGATTTTTATATTTGTATTTGCTGTTATAATAGCAACATCCAATTAATGCTTTATTTTGTGCGATTATGAATAACAAACTTTTACTTTGTGGTGCTATTGCAGCAAGTTTACTTTTAACAGCATGTGTAAAAAAAGAAACTCCAAAAGAAGATGAGCAAGAACAGGTTGAAACAACCGAGCAAACTGAACAAATGAATCAGCCTGCAGAAGCTGTACCTTTGGAAGCTATGGAAGATAACAACGCTCAAGCTCCAGCGCAGGTAGAAGTTGAACGTGAAGAAACGCCAAATACAACTACAGTCATTCGTCGTGAAGTGCGTGAAGCTCCTCAACAGACTACAACTGAAACTGCTCAAGCTGAAGCACCAAAAGCTCAACCAAAACCTGCTTCAGAAGCCCCAGCCAAATCAAATAATGAAGCTCAGTCTGAAGATGATGCAGTAGCTGCGGCCATTGCTGCGGCAACACCTGCATTGGATCAATAAATTCAGTCAGTTTTAAAGACCCGTCTTTATGGCGGGTTTTTTATTGTGGTTTACCAGAGATCGAAAATAATTTATAGATTCTAAATAAAATTTTTATTTAAAAACGATCGAGATAAAGTTAAGCACAAAGAACATAGATTTAAAAAACATGAACCGAAAAATGAAAAACTGATTTTTTGTCTTTCACCATATTTTGAGTGAAGTCTACCCAAGATAAAAAATTTGAACTAAATAGTATTGATTTTGAGACACAAACCTATGCTAAAACAATGTTGTGATTTGCTTGAAACACATCAGTTAAAAATTGCTTTTATTGAAAGTGCCAGTTCTGGCTATCTTTCCAGTCAGTTTTCTATTTGCAAAAACAGTGGCGCAGAAATTTTACTGGGTGGGCTGGTCAGTTATGATCCCTCAATCAAGATCAATATCCTGCATATTGATGCTGAACTGATAGAAAAATACACCGCAGAATCTGCTGAAGTCACAGAAGCAATGGCAAGGCAAGGAAAAAATCTCTTTACTCAAGCCGATATTATTGTTGCTTGCACGGGTTTACTGAAACCTGGCGGTAGCGCAACAGAAAATAAACCTGAAGGCACATTTTTCACCTCAATTTTATATTTAAATAAAATACACAATTTTCAATATTTTATTGAGGGTACAGCATTAAAACGCCTTGATGTTTTAACTCAATATATTGCAGATGAAATCATCAAACTTATTCAGAGTGTTTAGTGATGTTTAAACTCAAAATGTTCACATTCGGATTAATCCTGCTGCCATGCAGCAGTTTTGCAACCGTAGGTGGTCCTCAAAATATCGAAGTATTGGGCTATGAAAACAAAGAGCAAAAAGTCTATCTGCTTAAACATTATCTTGATGGTCGTGGTCGCCTACCGCAACTTTATTATTATCAATTTAAAAATACCCAGCAACCGGCAAAGCTGATTCAGGTGAATTCGCTATATATTAATCCTAAAACCAAGAAAATTGATTATGACCAAGATAGTCGGCAGTTCGATAAGGAAATAGTAAAAATTAAAAAGCGGCTTAACCCTCTTGCACCACTACCTAAATCAAGCATCAAGATTCAGGTATTAAAGAAAATCACCTCTAAAGAAAAATCTTGCTATGATCCGAAAGAATATATTCCGAAATATACTTATACATACCAACTCAGCAGTCAAAGCTTGAAAAGCCAGATCCATCAGGCAATCGATTATCGCCACGGATTAAGCATATCCCAAGCTTATAAGATTCCCCGGCAACAGAAGATATTAGCGGTGGTTAAATACCTGGGCATTCCTTTTGAAACAGGTTACACCATTGAAGATCCAGTTTTACTGACTGCAAAAAAATAAAGCCTCCGAAGAGGCTTTATTCATGCTTTTATCTTAAGCTACAGTACGCTCTGCAATTGGAACCACTTTACGCAGTTCAGGGCCGGTATAATCCGCACTTGGACGAATAATACGGTTGTCTGCACGCTGTTCCATTACATGGGCTGCCCAGCCTGTTACACGGCTCATTACAAAGATTGGTGTGAACAATTTGGTTGCAATCCCCATGAAGTGGTAAGCAGATGCATGGAAGAAGTCTGCATTACAGAACAATTTCTTCTCGCGCCACATCACCTCTTCACAGCGTACTGATACCGGGTAAAGTACTGTATCACCGACATCTTGAGCTAAACGCTCAGACCAGATTTTGATGATGCCATTACGTGGGTCATTGTCTTTATAGATTGCATGACCAAAGCCCATGATCTTTTCTTTACGCTCCAGCTTACCCAGCATTTCGCGTTCGGCTTCTTCTGGAGAGGTCCAGTTTTCAATCATTTCCATCGCTGCTTCATTGGCACCGCCATGTAATGGACCACGAAGTGAACCAATAGCACCAGTAATACATGAGTGCATATCAGACAACGTAGATGCACACACGCGCGCAGTAAATGTAGATGCGTTGAATTCATGCTCTGCATAAAGAATCAGCGACACATTCATCACCTGTTCATGCAATTCATTCGGTTTTTCACCACGCAGTAAATGCAGGAATTGTGCACCAATTGAATCATCATCGGTATTTTCTTCAATGCGCACGCCATCGTGGCTATAACGATACCAATAGCAAATAATTGCAGGTAAAGTCGCCAAAATACGGTCGGCAACATCTTGCTGCTCATCAAAAGATTTTTCAGTTTCCAAGTTGCCTAGCATGGACACACCGGTACGCATCACATCCATCGGATGCGAATCTGCCGGAATGCGTTCCAACACTTCTTTCAACGCTTGTGGAAGCTGACGTAAAGATTTCAATTTGGCCTTATAAGCCGCAAGCTGTTCAGTCGTTGGCAATTCACCAAAGAAGATAAGATAAGCCACTTCTTCAAATTGGCAATTTTCCGCCAGATCCTGCACATCATAACCACGATAGGTTAAGCCTGCGCCACTCTTACCAACAGTAGAAAGTGCGGTTTTACCTGCAACCTGTCCACGTAATCCTGCACCTGTCAGTACTTTTCCTTCAGCCATTTTTAATTCTCCATTTTGAATTATTTATTTAAAAAATTTATTTAAACAATTTATCTAAAGTGTTCTCAAACGTATGATAATCAAGAAACTCGTAAAGCTCTTTACGCTGTTGCATCTTGTCCAATACATTCACTTGCGTACCGTTTTCACGGATAGAACGCATCACTTCCAATGCCGCTTTCTGCATTGCACGTGTCGCAGACAGTGGATAAAGTACCATACGAATACCTTGTTCACCCAACTCATCTACGGTGTAATAAGGCGTATCACCAAATTCGGTAATATTTGCCAATACAGGCACACCTACAGCATCACACACTGTACGATACATGGTAATGTCAGTCATCGCTTCAGCAAAGATTGCATCCGCACCAGCTTCAACACATGCACATGCACGGTCAATCACCGCTTGTAAACCTTCTTTTTGCAAGGCATCGGTACGCGCCATCACCACAAAGTTTGAATCAGTCTTGGCATCCACCGCTGCTTTAATACGGTCAACCATTTCCTGCTGGGTCACAATTTCCTTGTTTGGACGGTGACCACAACGCTTTTGTGCAACCTGATCTTCAATATGAACGGCTGCAGCACCAGCCGCAATCATCTGTTTAACAGTACGGGCGATATTAAATGCTCCGCCCCATCCCGTATCAATATCTACAAGTAAAGGCGTATCGACACGCTCAGTGATACGACGTACATCTTCCAGAACATTGTCCAAACTGGTCATACCCAAGTCAGGCAATCCGTAAGAATAGTTGGCAACTCCTGCGCCCGATACATAAATGGCTTTATAACCCACTTCTTTCGCCATCATGGCTGCATAGGCATTCACTGTGCCGATAATTTGTAATGGCTTTTCAACTTCCAGTGCTTGTCTAAATCTTAAGCCTGCAGACATTTGTTGTGTCATCTTCCTTTCCACAGTTTAACTTTATTTATCGAAGTTTGAGTATATCCATAAACCTCTGTTTGGCCATGACTCTTTAGAATTTTTACTCTATAACTTTAGTCAAATAATTCTCAAATTTATTGCACAATAAATTTTCGTGATATTAGATATTATTTATTTTTGATAAACACAGCTTTTTTGTATTCTAAATAAGCTAAATTTGAGCTATTTTCTAAAATAATGACTTTTTCAGTTCAAATCATGCCGTACGCGAGTACACTTCTACACAGCACGCTTTACATATATTTGTTATAATAACAATCTCCCTCCTATTTAATTGTTAGTTTTTTATCCAATATGCATAAAATCGCCCATTTAGCTCCTTTAGGTAAAGATATACCACCAACCAAGCGTGGTCATGAGCGATGTGTGGCATTATTAGTCAGTGCAACCGACCTGTTTTTAGAACGTGGTTACGATGCAGTATCACTGGATGATATTGTGCAACACGCAGGCGGATCTAAGGCTTCAATCTATAAATACTTTGGCAATAAAGAAGGCTTATTCAAAGCAATTTGTGATTATCGTCGGGAACAGTTTTTTAAAGATATCTGCATCCCTTTTGAACACGGTAAAGATGATCTTCGTGTCTATTTAATCCAAACCCTGATAAATGTTAAGCAACATTTGATGCTTCCAGAAAATGTAGCCTTCCTTCGTTTAATTATTGAACAGACACAGCGCAGCCCACAGCTTGCTCTTTACATTCACGAACAGGGTCCAAAGCATATTCAAATCGCCATAGCCAATGCGCTAACCAAAGCCGATGAAATCGGGATTATTCACTGTAAACAACCGATTTATTCTGCTCAACTGTATTTTGGCATTATCCGCAATATTGAATGGTGCGTACTTATGGGTGTGCCAATCCGTGAAAATGATCAAGAAACCATCAATTACATTACTTATTGTGTAGATCGCTTCCTGGAAGGCCATCAACCCCGTTAGATTTTTTGCAATTTGTCTCGCATATAGTATATTAGCCGATTCCGTATTTTTTTCTTAACCAACCAGCAACTAATTACTGATAATTTATTTTCAGCGGTTATTGTGGAGTAAATGATGGCTCTCCGTCACTTTCTAACTTTACGTGATTTATCGACTTTAGAACTTAACCAAATTTTGCAACGCGGGATCGAACTCAAGCGTAAGCAGCATAACAATGAAGTTTTCCAACCTTTCGTTGGTAAAGTCATGGGTATGATTTTTGAAAAATCGAGTACTCGTACACGTGTTTCGTTTGAAGCTGGCATGAGTCAATTCGGTGGTAGCGCAATCTTTCTTTCTTCACGTGACTCCCAACTTGGTCGCGGTGAGCCAGTTGAAGATTCGGCACGCGTAATATCAAGCATGCTGGATATCGTAATGATCCGTACTTTCGGCCATGATATCGTTGAGCGTTTTGCTTCTTATTCAAAAGTACCTGTAATCAATGCATTAACAGATGATCACCACCCTTGCCAACTATTGGCTGACATGCAAACTTACCTTGAACACCGTGGTTCAATTGAAGGTAAAACCGTTGCCTGGATTGGTGATGGCAACAACATGTGCAACTCTTATATTGAAGCTGCACACATGTGGGGCTTTAAATTAAAAATTGCTGCACCTAAAGGCTATGAACCACAAGAAAAATTTCTGACTGAGTTTGCTCATTGCGTCGAACTTGTCGATTCAGCTGAAGATGCTGCGGTAAATGCCGATCTGATTGTGACTGATGTCTGGGCAAGCATGGGACAGGAAGAAGAGCAAAAAATCCGTGAACAAGCCTTTGCTGATTATCAGGTCAATGAACGCTTAATGGACCTTGCTCACCCAGATTGCTTATTCATGCACTGCTTGCCAGCTCACCGTGGCGAAGAAATCTCAGAAAACATGCTTGATCACAAAAATGCTGTGGTTTGGGATGAAGCTGAAAACCGCCTGCATGCACAAAAAGCACTGGTTGAATTCTTAATTAATGAAAATTTAAAGAAAGATTAAATTTTCAGCCTCAAGTTTTCTAAAAAAGTACCTTCGGGTGCTTTTTTTATGCCTATAAATTGTTTAATTTAAATCATAAGTATTCTCAGTGATGATGATCATGCCATTTAAAACAATATTTTTATGTTTAAGCACTTTTCTTATATTTAATACCGCACATGCCAAAGCCACCGAGCTCGACCAATATTTTGTTAAAAAGCAGATTCTGGATTCATCTTATAAAATTAAAGACCATAAAGCGCTGAATGAGATTTTAGATGTCATCAGTGATGAAGATTCGCGCACATTGCCTTTCCAGATCGATCAAAACATGCTGATGGAAAAATACCAAATGAGCGCGAATGGGGTAAAAATTGAAGGCATTATCACCACGCCTGATTTTACCCAGTTTGCCCAAGATGTTGGTGAAAAGGAAGTCAAAAAACTGCTGAGAAAAAATATTTTGCAGAACTGCAGCTTGTTGTTTGAAAATGAATTTCAACGTGTAAATCCCTATCATGTTGAATTAAAGCTGTCATCCGAAAGTAAAAACTATGACTTTAAGATTAAGAACAGTGAATGTTCTTTTTAAAAAGCTGTCTGATACGTTAGGCTAACTAACGTATCAAACCTTGCGGTTGTAAAATAATAATGCTTGCCCCAATCATCACTACAATTCCGCCCAGTAAATCCCAGCGACTTAATGCCACCTGATCAACAAATCTTAACCACATCAGTGCGGTAAAAATATAAATTCCACCATAGGCTGCGTAAATTCGTCCCGATGCAGCAGGATGTAGAGTGAGTAACCAGACAAATGTAGCCAGTGCCAGGACCGCTGGAATCCAAAACCACTGAGTTTTTCCCTGATTTAAAATAAGATAGGGAAAATAACACCCCAGAATTTCCATCACAGCAGTGACAAGAAATAAAAAGACCATGTTTAAAACTTTGGTAATTTGAATATCCATAAATTAAAGGTTACATCCGATTTCATTTTTCTAAAGATTTTGAAAATCATACTTGAGGTAAAACACAAAAAATTTAGATTGAAGCAAATAAAAACCCGTGCGAACACGGGTTTTTTATGAGTTATTTTTAATTACGCAGGTTCCGCAGTCTGATCTTCAAACACTTCCAGTTTAAGACCGACTGCTTTGCCATTCTCTTTCTTCACTGAAACTGCAACATTGCCGCCATGTTCTGCCAATTCACCAAAGAGAATCATCTCGGCAAGCGGTTTTTTCAGGTGTTCCTGAATCAGACGCTGCATTGGACGAGCACCCATCAAACGGTCATAGCCATTTTCGGCCATCCATTCACGTGCACTTTGATCCACTTCAAGAATGACTTTTTTATCATCCAACTGCGCCTGAAGTTCAGTCAGGAATTTATCCACGACATTTTCAATAATTGTGGTTGGCAATGCCTTGAATTGAATCACTCCATCCAGACGGTTACGGAATTCTGGAGAGAATGCGCGTTTCATTGCTTCCTGATTGTCATTACTATTATCTTGTTCTCTAAAACCAATGCTGGCACGTGAAATACTTTCTGCACCAATATTGGTGGTAAGAACCAGAATCACATTACGGAAATCTGACTTGCGACCATTATTATCTGTTAACGAGCCATGATCCATAATCTGCAATAATAAATTAAACACATCAGGATGCGCTTTTTCAATTTCATCCAACAGCAATACGCAATGTGGATTTTTATGAATGGCATCGGTCAGCAAACCGCCCTGATCAAACCCCACATAACCCGGAGGTGCACCAATTAAACGTGAAACTGCATGACGTTCCATGTATTCCGACATATCGAAACGGACAAGTTCCACACCCAGTAATTTTGCCAACTGTTTGGTGACTTCGGTTTTACCTACCCCGGTTGGGCCTGCAAACACAAAGCTACCCACAGGTTTCTCCGGTGATTTCAAGCCAGCACGCGACAATTTAATTGCAGAACCAAGTGCTTCAATGGCTTCATCCTGACCAAAGACCACACGTTTAAGATCACGCTCCAGATTTGAAAGCACCGTTTTATCATCTTTCGATACTGTTTTCGGCGGAATACGGGCAATCTTGGAGATGATATCTTCAATATTTTCAACCGTGATTAACGTATCGTCTTGCTCGGCTTTCAAACGGCGCTGAGCACCTGCTTCATCAATTACATCAATTGCTTTATCTGGCAAGAAACGGTCATTAATAAACTTGGCTGATAGCTCTACCGCTGAAACCAGCGCTTTATCATCATATTTGACATGATGAAAATCTTCAAACTTCGATTTCAAGCCACGTAAAATATCAATGGTTTCCGAAATTGAAGGTTCATTGACATCAATTTTCTGAAAACGACGTGACAAGGCATGATCTTTTTCAAAGACTTGGCGATACTCTTGGAACGTGGTTGAACCAATACAACGTAACGAACCATTCGATAAAGCCGGTTTAATTAAGTTTGATGCATCCATGGTGCTGCCCATGCTTGAACCAGCCCCAATAATCATGTGAATTTCATCAATAAATAACACGGCTTCTGGTTTCTTTTTCAACGCATTCAAGAGTTGTTTCAAGCGTTTTTCAAAGTCACCACGGTACTTGGTTCCTGCAACCAGAGCTCCAATATCCAGACTATATATTTCTGCATGGGCTAATGGCTTCGGTGCTTTACCATTAACAATCAGCCAAGCCAGTCCTTCTGCAATCGAGGTTTTACCAACCCCCGGATCACCAACCAGCAAAGGATTGTTTTTACGGCGACGACATAAAATCTGTGCTGCACGTTCAATTTCTTTTTCACGCCCGATCAAAGGATCGGTTTTACCTTTTTGCGCTTCTGCATTCAAGTTAGTGGTATATAGATCGAGTGGGCCTGCATTTGAAGAACTCGATGTTTCTCCATCCAGCTCTTCCACTTCCTCTTCAGCCTGTACGTCTTCTTTACGTGTACCATGCGATAAATATTGAGTTAATGTTAAACGATTAATTTGATGACGTTTAAGCAAGTAAACCGCAAAAGAATCACGTTCAGAATACATCGCAACAAGAATGTCTGCACCTTCAACAGTTCGATCTCCACCACTTGATTGCACATGGAAAATCGCACGTTGCAGAATACGATCAAAGCTTTCCGTCGGATGTGGTGCCTGATCACTATGTTCGCTTAATTTAGGGGTGTGTTGCTCAACATATTCTTCCAGTTCCTTGCGAAGAACGATAATGTCCGCACCACATGCTTTTAACGCATTTACTGCAGAGTCATTATCAAGTAAAGCCAACAATAAATGTTCAACCGTGAGAAACTCATGTCTCTTTTGACGAGCCATGCTTACAGCCAAACGTAATGATACTTCTAATTGACGACTGAGCATGTAATCCCCTTAATCTTTTGGCTCAATCTGACAAAGTAATGGATGACCTTGAGACCGAGCATAATTATTGACTTGGTTCGCTTTCGTTTCCGCAATGTCTCGTGGATAAACGCCTGCAACACCTTTCCCTTCATAATGTACAGTTAGCATTACTTGGGTCGCTTGGTCAAGATTCAAAGCAAAGTATTGTTGTAAAATTTCAATTACAAAATCCATAGGGGTGTAATCGTCATTCATCAAAACAACAGCATATAAGGGGGGACGCTTTAATTCAGGGGGAGCCGTTTGTACTGCAACATCCCCTTCAGCGTCATCCTGCGAGTCATTACTTAAGCGTGGACTAATATGCCAGTCGACATATCCCGATTGATGAAAAGAATTTTTGATGGTGTTTAAACAATAATGACGCTTATTCATTCGCATAGGATTTTTAATTCACATTTATTGTGCATTTGCTTCTGCTTGAGGAATTTCAGAAATAAATGCCGATTGACTCTCTATAGGTTTACCACGTCCCCAACTAAAGCGCTTAATTAACGGTGTACTTGTTGCTCCGGTTAAACGAACCTCAATGAATTGTGGTGTAAAGCCGTTAGGCATGGTCCAGCGTCCGGTTAAACGTTCATAATCTTCAAAGTTAAAGTTTTTGTCTTCCATAGGAACCACCAAAACTTCAGTACCCTGAATTAAACGCAACTCCACAGTTCCTGAAACACCCCGTCTATTCGGACTGATTTGAACCAGATCAAGTTGATATTCATAGGCATTTTCTGGTAAGGGTTTAATGCCGATATTTTGTATGGTCAGGCTTAAACCACCACGCTGACGCAACACTTCACGGTAAATTGCACTCAAACCTTCAGCCTGACTTTTATCTTCACGTGCCTGATTCAAAGCAGTAAACAAATCATTTGAATTACTGACCGCAACATCACGCTCCTGTACTGCCAGATTCAAATTTTTATTCAGCATTTCCAGGCTGGCTTTTTGCTTTTGCACTACTTCGACCAGCTGTTCGGCATCCGCCTCATAGCCAACCACAGTCAAACCTTGCCGATGCCCAACTGAATAGCCCAGCAAACCACTTCCCAGAACAAGAATGGCCGCACCAATTGCCAGCGGTAAATTACCCTTTAGAAAAGGTTTTTTACTGAGGAAATTCAGTTGTGACGGAGTATTTGAGTCAGAATTCGGCATCGTCATCTCTTATTTTGATTCATTCAAAACACACATTTAAATCCAAATCCAAATGTGTGTGAAGTCGAAAAACGTTTTTTATGGTAATAAGCCAATACCTGCAAGACCTGCATTCTCAGCAAAGCCAAACATCAGGTTCATATTTTGTACCGCCTGTCCTGCCGCACCTTTCACCAAATTGTCTTGTACAGAGAGCACAACCAGTTTTTTAGGCTGTGGTTTATACAAGGCAATTCGAAGCTGGTTGGCACCGCGTACCGAACGTGTTTCAGGTGAGCTGTTAGGTGGCATTACATCTACAAACTGTTCATTGGCATAGAATTGTTCATACAAGCTTTGCAAATCGGTAGCATCACCTGCATCAGTTAAGTCCACATACATGGTACTCAGCATACCGCGGATCATAGGAACTAAATGCGGTACAAATAAAATGTGATTAAATACATCTTTAAGACCGGAAATATTTTCCAATGCTTCCACAATTTCAGGATGATGACGATGACCTGCAACGCCATAAGCCTTAAAGTTATCGGCATTTTCAGAATAAATCATACCTAGGCTGGCTTTACGCCCTGCACCAGATACGCCGGATTTTGCATCAATAATAATACTTTCCGGTTTCACCAATGCTTCAGTTTGTTTAAATAATGGTGCCAAGCCTAACTGAACTGTAGTTGGATAACACCCAGGGTTACCCACTACATTGGCTTGTTTAATTTTGTCACGATTCAGTTCGGACAAACCGTAAACTGAATCTTTTAAAATATCTGGGCAGGCATGTTCAAGACCATACCATTTTTCAAATTGTTCCAAGTCTTGCAAACGGAAATCCGCCGCCAAGTCGATGACTTTAGTATTTGCTGCAACAAGTTCTGCTGCATGTTTCATTGCTACACCATGAGGGGTTGCAAAGAAAACCACATCGCATTTTTTCAGTTCATCAATGTTTAAATCTGAATATTCAAGATCGGTATGACCGCGCAAGCTTGGGAACATGTCATCGACACGGCGACCTTTTTCGGTACGTGATGTCAGTACATTAACCTGTACATTTGGGTGTCGTAGTAAAAGACGCAACAATTCAACGCCTGTATAACCTGTACCACCGACAATACCAACAGTAATCACGATCACTACCTCAAATCTAAAGTGTCCATTTCGTAACTGCGTAGTATGACAGGAAGTTTTGGTTTTCTAAACCATTTCTCAAAGGATTGATGTTTTTTTATAAATTTTGGATTAGCTCCTCAGTCCTGTTTCCAGTTTGTGAACTTAGCTCTTTCCAGCTTCGGCAACACAGGTAGACAGCAAATAAAAATCCCGGAAAAGCCAAGAATACAATCACATCTCTAATAGTAGATAGCCCAGTCACCCCAAGTATTACTCCTGTAGTCGCTAGAATTTTGAAACTGGTTCTTCCATACTCCAAAACAGTGCAATAACAAATAAAACGATCCAATAAAATGGGGTAGAGAATGCTCAGCATAAAAATTAAATAATAGAGGAATAATGCTGGAGTACACATACAAAATCAGCAAACTTAGCGCAAATTTATTCCAATTTAGTTTAAGCAAAATTCTAATTTTTATAGTTTATTTTAACTGAATTTACAGATATGCAATATTTAATTCGCTTAGGCTATTTTCCGAGTAAGAATGATAAAAATATTTAACTTCAATTTTATCTAAATGTTGAAATGAATTCTCAAAGACTCTTCTCTATTCCGCTATTCACAGCTCACAGCAGTTTAGAAATTCAAAATCATCTATTTAAAACAGTCTTAAAAATATGACCCGAGTAATGTTTAAGTGATGCTGTATATCAACCCAATTAGTTTAATTGCACCACCAATACAGCATTGGATTAGTTTTTAAAATTTTGCGATGCTGCTGATAATTGGCATCATGCTTTGCAACTTTCGCCCAAAATCTTGGACTATGATCAAAATGCTGGGTATGCGCCAACTCATGCACACAAACATAACGTACGATATTTTTAGGAAACAATACCAGAGCACTATTCAACATAATGTCATGTTTCGATGTACAACTTCCCCATCGTGTTTTAGGCTGCCGAATCGCACATTTGCCAAAACTCAAATTACTTTCTTGGCTCACACCCCCCAAATAAAGCGGAAGATGCTGCTTTGCATAGGCGATTACAAACGCTTTTAAATATTGTTCAGGCTGACGATCACTGATCAAAAGTTTTAAATTTTCATCATCAAAAATAAAACCATGCTTTTGGCTTTGATAAATGATCTGTAAAGGCTGATCTAAATTAAACAGCTGTAATTCATTCGGTAAAGTTTTGTCTATTTGAACAATTTTTTCTTGCTGTTTCTGCCAAGTTTGAATGAGCCATTGCTCAGACTGATCTATAAAATTTTGAATTTGTCGTTTGCTGCAAAGTACCGGCGCAGTTAAACGGATCTGAGTCGGTTCAACACGTAAGCGTAAATTCTTCGCTCGCGAATGACGGACAATCTGGATTTCAGGTAGGTCGTTTAGGGTCATTTTGTTCTTTTAAAATCTCCCCAACCCCCCTCTTTTACAAAGAGGGGCTTTAAAGTTTCCCTTTAAGAAATGGAGATTTAGAGGGATTTTTCTAGAAAGTTTAATTAAACCGCAGTACGCTCTTCAATACCGTTGTCTGTTGCAACTACAGCAATATCCGCTTTATTCAAAGCAAAAATACCATTACACACCACACCCGGAATGTTGTTAATGGTTTTTTCAAGTTCCAACGCATTTAAGATATTCAAATTATGCACATCTAAAATCACATTGCCGTTATCTGTCACTACACCTTCACGATAAACCGGATCGCCACCCAAGCTTACAATTTTACGTGCTACCGCAGAACGCGCCATTGGAATAACTTCTACAGGCAGCGGGAAATCACGACCCAATTGCTCTACCCATTTCGAATCATCCACGATACAGACAAATTTCTTTGCAATCGATGCCACGATTTTTTCACGAGTCAATGCAGCACCGCCGCCTTTGATCATATGCATATGACGGTCAATTTCGTCCGCGCCATCGACATAAGCATCCAAGCCGCCTACAGAGTTCATATCGACCACTTCAATACCTAATTTTTTAAGGCGCTGTGCTGTTGCTTCAGAGCTGGCAACCGCAGCTTCCAGTTGCAATTCTGGCAATAATTCAATGAGGAAGTTCACAGTACTTCCTGTACCTACACCCAAAATCCCGCCTTTAGGCAAGTGCTTTAAAGCAGCTTTTGCGGCAGCTTGTTTCTTTTCATCTTGGGTAGCATACAGACTCATAACTTGGCTCAACTATTTTTTGACATTTGTTGCTGATTTAACAGCCCAAATGTACGGGGGTTTGTTACAATAAAGACCTATTTTAAACTGTTAGATGGAAAATTAACATGCTGTCTCGTTTGGTTCGACAAATATTACAAGCAACGGTGTATGACGTTGCAATCGAAACTCCACTCGAAGCAGCGCCACGAATTAGTGAAAAGCTAAACAACAACATTCGCTTTAAACGCGAAGATTTACAACCTGTCTTTTCCTTTAAACTACGCGGTGCCTATAACCGTATTAGTCAATTACCGAAATCTCAGTTGGAACGTGGCGTTATTACGGCTTCAGCAGGTAACCATGCACAAGGTGTGGCCCTATCTGGTAAAAAACTGGGAATTCGCGCCATTATTGTCATGCCGAAAACCACGCCTGACATTAAAGTTCAGGCAGTAAAACGTTTGGGTGGAGAGGTAGTCTTGCATGGCGATTCTTTCGATGTTGCCAACAAATATGCCATTCAACGTGCTACCGAAGATGGTATGACCTTTATTCCGCCTTATGATGATGAACTGGTGATGGCCGGTCAAGGTACTATTGCCAATGAAATTTTACGTCAATGGCGTGATGTGGAATATGTATTTGTTGCTGTTGGCGGTGGCGGTTTAATTGCCGGTGTTGCCGCTTACCTTGGCGATGTTGCACCGCATGTCAAAGTCATTCCGGTGGAATATGATGAATCTGCATGTTTAAAAGCGGCTTTTGAAGCCAATGAACGTGTAATTCTACCCTCTGTAGGCTTATTTGCTGACGGTACTGCGGTTGCACAAATTGGTGAAAAACCGTTTGATGTGATTCGCCTGCAAAAATCAGACAACTCGGGTTCAATTGTTGAACCGGATGTTGTACTGGTGAACACAGACGAGATCTGTGCAGCAATTAAAGATACCTATGACGAATGTCGCAGCATTGTAGAACCTTCCGGTGCCATGGCACTTGCCGGGATCAAGAAATATGTGGCAGAACATGGTCTGGAAAATAAAAATATGGTGTCGATTGTTTGTGGTGCCAACATGAACTTCGACCGTCTGCGCTATATTGCCGAACGTACAGAGCTCGGTGAACGGAAAGAAGCCATTTTTGCCGTGACCATTCCAGAAGAAAAAGGTTCATTCCTGAATTTCTGCCGTGCCCTGCAAGGCCGTAATATTACGGAATTCAACTACCGTGCCAGCTCTTCTAGTGCTGCTCAAGTATTTGTCGGCATTAGCTTGAAAGGTGGCGAAAAAGAACGTCACGACATTTATGACACCTTGACGACGCAATATGATGTTGATGATTTGTCTGATGATGAAGTTGCAAAACTGCATATTCGTTATTTGGTCGGTGGTCACGCAGACATTGAAAATGAACGTCTGTTCCGTGTCGAGTTCCCGGAACGTCCAGGTGCATTACTGACTTTCCTGGAACGTTTAGGACCTACCCACAACATTACCCTGTTCCACTACCGCAACCACGGCGCGGCGGAAGGTCGTGTACTGGTTGGCTTAGAAGCAAGCGACGCGAAACAAAATCCAGATGGTTTAATTGAAACATTGGAAAATATCACTTATCCATATGCTGAAATTACCAACAATTTGGGTTATCAACGATTCTTGAAATAATTTTTTAGCATGACTTGAAATAGCCTGTATGAATACAGGCTATTTTTTTGCATTTAACTCTCGTTATTAAAAAAATAGTTAGACAAATCACATCAATCAAAAGCTGCACATGGGCTGTTTTATAATCTTGAGCTAATCATTCCCTGTTTAGAATTCAGTTGAATGACGTTATTCAATACTTAAGCTAAAGTTTAACACGCAAACTCTAAAATTTAGTGGCATCATAGTCGTTGAAATATGATGTAAAAATTGAAAACGAATTAGGATTAAAAACACATGGCACAGTTTGCAGTGATTGGTTTGGGTAGTTTTGGTGCAACCGTCGCAACCAAATTAGCCATGTTAAACCATGATGTGATTGGTATAGACAGCAATAAAAAATATGTAGAAACCTTTTCTGATCAGCTGACTCATGCAGTCATTGCCGATGCCACAGATGAACATGTACTCAAAGAACTGAATATTCAAAACTGTGAAGCCGTGGTGGTGGCTATTGGCGAAGATATAGAAGCCAGCATCTTATGTGTTTTGCATCTAAAAAATATGGGGATTAAAAAAATTTGGGCTAAGGCCAAATCACAAGCCCATCACATGATTTTGACCCATCTTGGCGTGAATAAAATCATTCATCCTGAAGAAGATATGGGTAACCGGGTTGCCCAGTCATTAAGCTACCCGATGGTCAGTCGTTATATGGGTTTAGAAGACAATCATTTCATCGTTAAAATTGAAATTAAAAAGAGTCAGCAGGGCGAACGTTTTCATCAGCTTATGAGTCATGTTCCTGAAATTAAAACGATTCTGCACAAACGCGGCAAAGAGGTTTCATATAACATTGATCCTAATTTAATTATGCAAGAAGGTGATATCTTAGTCGTGGAAGGCGAAATTGAACCATTAAGAAAACTGTCTGCCCGGTGGTTTAAATAAAATATGAATCAAGCGCAAAACAAAAATCCCAATACGGTCAATCTAAGCCCACCCAGTTTACTGGCACTGGGTTTCTTGAGCTTTATCGTTGTCGGAACTTTATTGCTCAAACTCCCGATTTCACATCATGGTGAATTAAGCTGGCTCAATGCCCTGTTTACTTCAACGTCTGCCGTGACCATTACCGGGCTGTCTGTAGTCAATGTCGGAGACGCCTATACCACCTTTGGCAAGGTCGTCATTATGCTGTTATTGCAAAGCGGCGGCCTGGGTTTTATGACCTTTGCCATACTGGCTGCACTGAGCCTTTCTTCCAATATCAGGCTCAAACAGCAAATGATGGCGCAGGAAACCATTGGTCAAACCAGCCTGGCTAAAGTGTCATTCACCATTAAAGGGGTGCTGTTATATTCCCTGTTTTTTGAAGCGATTGGCACATTGATTTTAACTATTGCCTGGATGCCAGAATACGATTTTTCCCGCGCCTTTTTTTACGCGGCTTTTTATAGTGTTTCGGCTTTTAATAACGGCGGTTTTTCCCTATTTCCCAATAGTTTGATGAGTTTTGCAGACCATTACTTTATTACTTTTACCATTAGTATGCTCTATATTATTGGTGGAATTGGCTTTGTCGTGCTGATGGATATCCAGCGCACTCGTCGCTGGAAAAAATTAAGTGCCAATAGCAAATTAATACTCTCTACCATTGCAGGTTTAAACCTGTTTGCCTTTATCGTAATTTGGGCACTGGAAGCCAACAATCCCCTAACCCTGGCGAATATGAGCCTGGGTGATCAAGCCCTAAATGCCTGGTTCCATGCCACAGTTCCGCGCTCATCCGGTTTTAACAGCCTGGAGATGGCAAACATGACCGATGCTTCCACCTTAGTCACCATGATCCTGATGTTTATTGGTGGCGGTTCACTCAGTACGGCTGGCGGTATCAAGGTGGGTACTTTTATTATTGTGGTCTTAAGTGTGATCACTTTTTTACGACGCTCGGAAGAATTAACCGTATTCAATCACTCAGTTTCTAAAACCACCTCATTTAAAGCCTTAGCCGTGGTTTCCATTACCGCCATACTGATATTTTTAGGATTATTTACGCTTCTTATTCTGGAGCCCAGCAAAAACTTCCTGGATTTACTCTTCGAAGCAGTTTCTGCCACCTGTACGGTAGGATTATCACGTGGCATTACCAGTGAATTACAGCCTGCAAGTCTGTTTGCATTAATCTTACTGATGTTTGCGGGTCGTTTGGGGCCACTGACTCTGGCCTACCTGATTGCCACTCCGAAAAAAAGCCGTTTAAAACATCCACCGGCAGATATTCAAATTGGTTAAACCCGATTCAATAAAAAACCACTCATACAGAGTGGTTTTTTATCATTCATGGATAAATTTTAATACCAATTCATTAAGGATACACCTAAACCGACATAAGTGGCCCGATGGTTATAATCAATCAGGCTTTCACCATAGCCATCAAACAATTGAAAATGACCACGCAATTTACCGCTAATCGGGAATGCCCAATCAAACTGCATAGCCCCATGCGCATCATCGCCACCTTTTAGCGAGTGACGCAGCATCAGGGAAAATTCATGATCATTCTTGCGGTAGAATGCAGTTAAATCACCACGACCAATATAGTTTTTAATATCCGGGTTGTTATCATCTTTTGCATCTTCTTCAATGCGATACCAAGGACGTAGCATCAATGCAAAGTTGTCGCGTTCTAAACCGACATTAAAAATAATACGGTTCCAACTACGCGATAAAGGATCGGCACGGCCATTGGACTGATGGTTAAAGGTCACGCCTAGTAAACGTGCATTTAAGCCCAAAATTTCATAATTGGTCCGAAATACCAGACTGGCTTCAGGTTCATAGTTGGTTTCACGAAAAGGACGCGAGGCATCTGCATTATAAACCTGCCAGTGTGATGACTGGGTATAACCCAGCCAGATATCTCCATTATCACCAAACAGGTTTTCAACTGCTTTGGTTTTTAAAGACAACTGGAATTTCGCTTCCATCGATTTCAGGTTTTGCTCATCACCCACCTGTACCGTGTTATTTTCATTCGGACTGAAAGGACGTTCGTTTTTATCCGAAGTCCAGAATCCTGGAAGCAGATAAACCGGTTGGTGCGCACGAATATTCCAGGTTCCAAGTTTACTTTCAGAAGACAGCTCCCAACGCTTGTCCAGCAAAGACGTATTGGGATCAATTTTTGGCCCCTCAACTGCAAAGACATTACTCATCCCATGACTGATTTTTTCTTTGATCGTTTCTGGCTCAGTCGGTGCAGGTGCAATTTGATTGGCTGCCTGACGTTCAGACACCAGTGCCGTTTTTTCTGTTTCAGGCACCTTGAACAAAGTGTCATAACAGGCCAGACGATCCGCATTGGACTCTAATGCCACGCATGCTTCCGGACTTGCGGGTGTAATGAGAGATTCTGGTTTTTGTGCATGAATACTCGCCGCATACAAAGAACTGAGCATGATCATGCTCAGTTGCAATGTAGTGCGTTCAAGCGTTTTGAACGCCATAGGGTTTTACCTCAAATGATATCTTTAGTTCACTTGCTTAATATCAAAACCAAGTTCAAGCAGCGCTTCACGCTTAGCTACGGGTGCAACCACAGCCTTCACCGGTTTTTGCTGAACCAAATATTGTTCTGCAACCCGTTTTAAATCATCAAGAGTTACAGCAAGTAAACGTGCACGTAATTGCTTGCGCACTGCAGGTGTACGTGCATGCAATAATGCATAGCAGGCAGTAATGGCTTCCCCGGCAGGAGAACCCGGTTTATCCATGCTTGCAATTAAGCCCAAGATTGCTTCTTCAAGTTGATGCGGTTTGTGTTCACTATTCAGCAACCAGTTAATACTGGCATCAAAATCTTTAAAAGTTTCTGCCAAACGTGGATCACGATAGCTATAAAAACGGAACGAACAGGCATTACCATCGTAGCTTGCTCCACCGCCGTACGCCCCGCCTTTTTCACGAATCGCACTGTGCAAGAAGCCATTACGCAAATAAGCAGCCAATACCATGAGAGGTGCAGCATCTGGATGAGAAACCTCTACTGCAGCATAAGCAGCAGCACAGAATTGAACATTGGCTTGAATCAGCCAGGCTTCGTCATGATTGCTATTTTCTGTGATGATTTGAGTTAATTCTACCGGAGTTTTATCAACAGCTAACTTGTCCCAAACGTCTTGCACTTCTTCAATCAAACGATCGGACTGATGTTCTTCACACACCAACAAGAATTGTTTTGGTGCCTGTAAAAGTAAACGATGAATGGCTTTTAATTCTGCAATTAATGCATCATAAGCAGCTTCATCGCTTTCAATTTTACTTACCAAATCACCTAACCAGTTCAGCGCACCCAGACCGGTATTTTGATAGTCACGTTGTGCTAAAGCACTGTGGTTACGTCCGGCAATTTGCATGGCATAACTATGACCCGAACCGGAAATACGTGAATTCCAACGGGTTTTACGCTGTTGCAATAATTCAATAATACGGTCTTTTTCATCAAAACGTAGTTGTTCAAATGCCAGTTTCAACAGGCGGATAGCTTCAAAATTATTCACCAGCGATTTGGTAGTCAACGTAAGCCATGCGCTAATCTTGTTTTTATCATCATATTTTGAACGTAGAGATGCCCCCATCCCCACGCCACCACTCACTGCAGTTTGCAGTTGTTGCAGTTCCAGATAGTCGTATTCACCCGCACCGACTTCACCCAGCAAAATTGAAAGTAAATTGAAATATGGCGACTGAACCACCTGATCTGGAATTTTTACCAACACCTGTTGATAGTAAATGCCATTGGTTCCGGCATGATACAGATTCAAAGGCGTGTCTAAATTATTGCTGATAATTTCACGCAATTGACCTTGTACGATGTGCAAGTCCGCAGGAACGTCTTCCAGACCGACTTTCGGTAATAGGTTCAAATCATCCGGCGTATCCTGACGGACTTTTAATGCTTCGGTTTGCTTGAGAATTTCTGCTTTTTGCTCATCCGTCAGTTGGGCACCAATTTCAGCCAGACGCGCTTTTTCCGCTTCAGCTTCTCTTGCCGACTTGGTTGCATCCGGCAGCAAAGTCATCTGTACACGATGCGGATTATCCAGCAGATATTCTTTAATCAGGTTGGACAACCACATTGGGTCTTTAAGTTCTTTTTTGACCTGTTCAATCGCCGTGTCTACATCCCAGACCTGAATCGGATCGCTGTGATGAATGACGCTGCTTAAACCGTTTAAAATCAGGCTTAAACCGTAAGGCATGCCATCGCCATTGATTTCACGCTGATGTAATTCGATTTGATGCAAAATCGCATCCACCATTTCGGCATCAACCGGTTTCGAAGCAACTTCTTCAAGAACCTTAAACACACCGTCTTTAAATTCCTGGGCATGTTCAGGATTTGAACCCTGTACGCCACAAAAGAAGGTCATTTCAAAGTTGGAATCATCCACACCCATAATTGGACCGGTAGACTGGGCATAACCACAGGTTTCCAGATAATGACGTAATGGCGAAGCTGAATCTTCCAGCAAAATACCTTCAACCAGACGCATCCCCAAGCGTAATTTAATATCACTGGCTTGCGGCAACAGCCATGAAATCACGTGATAGGTTTTATCCTTCAGGTCTTCTGCATCTACAGCATAACTTTCTGTGACTTCAAGCGGTGCAGTTAAACGGGTTTCGGGTGTTGAATGTAAGGTTTGACCTTTTTCAAATTTAGACAAGGCTAAAGTTTCAAATTGTTCCTGCAAGTAATAAGCCGATTCATTGCCAAAAGTCATAAATACCGCATTACTTGGATGGTAATGTGACTTATAGAAATCAACCAACTCAGGGTAAGTTAAATCCGGAATATTTTTAGGATCGCCACCGGAATTGTAATGATAGGTAGTATGCGGGAATAAATGATGCGCCAATTGATGATAAAGCTGATCTGAAGGAGAACTCATTGCCCCTTTCATTTCATTAAAGACCACGCCTTTATAAACCGGTTCGCCATTTTCCAGCTCAATGCGAATACCTTCCTGAGCAAAATCAAGTTCGTTTAAATTGGCAGCAAAAGCAGCATCCAGATACACTTCCAGCAGGTTCTGGAAGTCTTTTTTATTTTGCGTGGCAAAAGGATAGGCGGTCCAGTCTGCTGAAGTAAACGCATTCATAAAGGTATTGAGCGAACGACGAATCATCAGAAAGAATGGGTCACGGACCGGAAATTTTTCCGAACCACAAAGCGCAGTATGTTCTAAAATATGCGCCTCACCTTTTGAATCCATGGGCTGGGTACGAAACGCAACAAGAAAGACATTTTCATCCAGATCACTGGCCAGATGATAATGTATAGCACCAGTGGCTTTATGCTTATATTCAGACACCCGAATATCTAGGGCTTCAACATGGTGTTGACGTATCAACTGAAACGCAGGATGAACAGTTTGAGAAATGGTTTCAGTGACATCTACAGTCATGTGATCTCCAACATTTAAATATTTATAAGATGGTTTTGATTATACCTGAATATTGCACTATTTGGATTTGTACAGTTACCAAATTCCAAGCATTTTGGTCCATTTTAAATCACGGAATATTTCAATCAGATTTCGGAATTTTTTAATGTAACTTTATCAAAAGTGAATTCAAGATGAGGGTCAGACAGGTATTCAAAAAATAGTGGAAAACAAAGCGATGAATGCAATAAATAAGGGATTGTGTTGAAATAATTTTTAATTATCAATTTAGACTGATATCTGAATAATGAATAGCATTTAAAAAATAACTTCATTATGACACCATCAAACCTACACGGACTTAACGGTGTCACAAGTGAAAATAAAAACTAGATCAAATATTTGAAATAACTATAGTTAGGATGATTTTCTACAAACACATAGTTTTGCTTTTGATAGAAATGCGCTGCATTTTTAGTATCTGTATTCAGGCACAATGCTGAAAAGTTGGCACGTGCCTCTTTTTCCAGCTGTTGTAACAGTTGCTTGCCCACACCATGCTTGCGGTATTTCGGTAATACATAAAAACGACGCACCCGCCCAATACGCGCATCAATTTCATTTTCATTCCACTGCTGGTTTAAACCGCCACAAGCCACAAGCTTGTCATCATCATAGCCCAACAGCAGAAATTCACCCGGTTGATCAAACCGGTTCTTGCCACTTTCGAACTCTTCAATCAATCGATCAACAAACTGAAATCCTTCTTTCTGTGCCTGCTTGGCTAATTCCTTGATTTGTTCAGGTAATTGCTCAGCTTTATCAATCGTGATATTCATCTAACCTTCCTTATTCTGTCCTATATAGTATTTTGAACGAATAAATTGACTCTATATTGAATTTTATTCATCAATCTACAGCAATCATGAGCATTGGTGTAAACTTAGCGTTTTAATTTAAATGTGAATGAAAGACATGACAACTGTTGATCTTTTTGCAATTGGTAATGCATTAATCGACCAAGAATTTAAAGTCTCTGACGATTTCCTGATTCAACAAAATTTGCAAAAAGGCACTATGCAGTTGACTGATGGTGAAACGCAAGCAAATTTATATAATAATTTAAAAGAAACGCAAGTATACAAAGGTCAAGCATCAGGTGGATCTGCTGCAAATACCACCGTTGCATTTAGTGCTTTAGGCAGCACAGCCTTTTATGCTTGCCGCGTGGGTAACGACGAACTTGGTCAGATTTACCTGAAAGGCTTAAATGATGCCGGCATTCAAACTGCAGAACAATCCGTCAGTGAAGGTGTGACCGGAACATGTATGGTTCTGGTGAGTCCGGATTCTGAACGTACCATGCAAACTTACCTTGGTATTACCGCTGAACTGAGTGAAGCACAAATCAATTTTGAACCCTTAAAAACTGCAAAATGGCTGTATATTGAAGGCTATTTATCCACTAGCGACACTGCAAGACAAGCGGTTAAACAAGCCCGTGAAATTGCAAAAGCACATGGGGTAAAAATTGCTTTGACCCTTTCTGATCCAGCAATGGTGCAATATGCACGTCAAGGGCTGGATGAACTTTTGGATGATGGTGTCGATTTATTGCTTTGTAATTATCATGAAGCTTTAATGTATACGGAAACTGATTCAATTGAAGCAGCTTTGGCTAAATTGCAATTAAAAAGCAAATACACTGTCATTACATTATCAGCTGAAGGTGCTTTGATTTCCGATTCTGAGCAAATCCTGAAAGTTCCCGGCCGCAAGGTAACCGCGGTAGATGCCAATGGCGCCGGTGATGCCTTTGCAGGTGCGTTTCTGTATGCACTCAATGCAGGTTTAAACCTTAAAGTGGCTGCTGAATTATCAATCTTGATTTCAAGTGAAGTGGTTTCACAATTTGGACCACGCCTGAGTGTAGAAAGTTATGCAGAATTATTAAATAACTTCCACAAGGAATGTGCATAATGATTAAAATTGCCATGATGGAAGAGATTCCTGAACGTGAAGCACGTTCATACGAAACGCCAAATGGTGACACGATTTTCATTACCCAGCGTGATGGTTCATTCTATGCCTATCAGAATCTCTGCCCTCACTTACAGGTCGAACTGGAATTTCTGGAAAACCAGTTTTTAGACCGTGATCAGGAATATATTGAATGCTCCACTCATGGAGCCCTGTTTCTGGTTGAAACCGGTGAATGTATTTCTGGTCCCTGCTTAGGGCAATCACTTGAAAAAGTAAAGATTAATGTGCATTCTGATGGTGGAATTTACCTGAAAGAAGAATAAAACTTATGGAATTTGCCATGCTAGAGTTTCTACAAAACTATAACTTAATCCCGTTTCATTTAAGTTTACTGGCTTTAATTTTACTCAGCATGGCAGAAACCATTGGCTATTACTTTAATATTCGTCCGACTGAGTTTCTAAAAACCCTTTATCCAAAGAAACTTACCGACTCCCCTCTACTCAATGTCAAATTCTCCAAAACACTGATTGTGGTGTTTTTACTGATGAACTTCAGTTTCGCAGGCTATTTTCTGCAACTTTGTGTATTTGCACAGCAGAAGGCATTCTTGCCTACTTATTATCTGATGATCCCGGCACTGATCATTGCGGTGTTTTTCACTGTATTTATGATTCATTGTCTTGACCAGGTCATCAAGCCAACGCTTACTAAACAACAGGTCAGTCTGCTGGGACGTTTGGCGACCATTTCCAGTGGCAATGCACGTCCGGGATTTTCCGCACAAGCACGGGTACGAGACAGTTTTGGTCAATTACATTATGTCCAGGTCGAGCCTGAATTTGGCGAACTGGAATTCCAATCGCAGATTATTTTAATCCGTCTAAAGAAGTCCCACTATATTGCTAAAAAAATTTCCAAATCCAATAATTTATTTAACATGGAAAATTCACAATAATCTTGGCTTACCCTAGCGTCAAATTGGACATTAAATCATTAGAATTCGCTCATAGCGACTAACTCTCTCCTCCTGCTGTTAAGATTTGCAAGAATCAAAGTCCATACATTACCAGCGAAATTTATTCCAGTTTTCAGGATTTGCCCAGAATTTGGAGTTAAACCAGTCAGGCACATGCTTATACGTTAAAATATTGAATTGCCACAATGCAAAATCACTGTCATGACGGGTTTTATCAATGAGCTGGGTAAAGCCCAAAGCGCGCAATAATTTTTCATCTTGCAACCGGCTCACCACAACAATTCGTTTTGCCATCAGGTCTCGCAATCTCACTAACAGCTGAGACTTCTGCACATCAGAAAGTACCGCCAGCTCTTGTGAATCCATCACTACAAAACCCAGATCATATCGCCGGGTAAAAGGCAGATTTAAAAACTCAGTTACGTTAAAATAGTGCCATTGAATTGATTGATTATTGTCGTATTGCGCAAGATTTTGACCAATACATAATGCAGTTTGGATAGGCTGTTCGTTGGATAAATCGTCTAGCATTGAAGTGATGACATTTTGTTCAGCCATAACTGCATCCTTATTATTGAAGAGAGTATTTTGTATGGAACTACAAGGCATTTGCCATAAAATGCATGCAGGTCTTAAGGACCTTAGTGTAACTGATCAACATACACACAAGGCAAATGTTGAATATAAATTTATTCTAGATCGTTCAGAAGTTGATCTACCATTCAATTTAGGCCAAGAAATTGAGATTGAATGGACCGGTAATATCTATTGTGTATCTTGTTGTAGCAAAACCAGCAAATCCTTTTCGCAGGGTCATTGCTTTAAATGTTTCAAAACCAAAGCGTCTTGTGACATGTGTATTATGAAACCGGAAACCTGTCATTATCACCTCGGGACTTGCCGTGAAGACAGCTTTGCCAAAGAGGTCTGTTTCCAGCCCCATATTGTTTATCTGGCCAATTCAAGCGCATTAAAAGTCGGCATTACCCGTCTTGGACAAATGCCAACACGCTGGCTGGATCAGGGGGCAACACAGGCATTACCCATTATGAAAGTGGGTTCGCGCCGTCTCTCAGGCCAACTGGAAATTATGTTTGGAACACAGGTGGCGGACAAAACCGATTGGCGTAAACTGCTAAAAGGCGAAGCTGAACCGCTCAATTTAATTGAGGTACGTGAACAGCTACTGGAAGAATTTGCACCGAAAATTCAGACCATTCGTGATGAATTTAATCAGAACCTCGAGTTCAATGAAACGATTGAAGTCATGGAAGATGAGCTGCCACGCGAGTTTGTCTATCCAGTCGAGCAATATCCTGAAAAAATCAAGTCGCACAATCTGGATAAAACACCGATTATTCGTGGCAAATTACTGGGCATTAAAGGACAATATCTAATCTTGGATACCGGTGTCATTAATATCCGCAAATATTCAGGCTATGAACTAAAAATCCGTGCTGAATAACTTTAAATTCAGCCATAAAAAAACCTGCGTTCATGCAGGTTTTTTTATTTCACTTAAGATTACTTAATCTTCGCATGTGATTTTAGATATTGCGTGTAATCATCCAGTTCCTGCTGACCGCGAAGCTGCTGATACAGCTTGGACAATTCACCCAATTGTCCATTGGTTAATGCATTCGAAGTAGCCTTATTCACATTTGACACAGCCACTACCACCAATTCATTAGGCAATGCAGCTGTGGTGACCGACCACATTCCTGCTTTCGGTGTAGGAACACTGAATGCCGCACGTTCAATCTCACGTTTTAGACCTTGTGAACGCGTAAATACACCGGCACTTTCAAAAGCAATCTGACTTTGTGCCAAAGCGCTAGCAGCCGGTTGCGATTTAAAGTTATTCAATGCTGTCTGGATTTTCGCTTTAGCTGCATCAACTGCTTTTTGTTCAATCAGTTTGGCTTTTACACGTGGCGTTGCTTCAGCCAAAGTCTGTACTCCAGCTGCATGATAGTTACGCACTTTCACCCAAACGGTATTACCATTTGCCATTTGAATGCTGCTAGAAGCATTGCGATCACCATTTTTCACATCATCATTAAACAGCTTAACTTTGACATTGGCATCACTCAGTACAGGATGCTGTGTAGAGAGGGTCATACCTTTCACAGATTGAACTGTCACACCCTTAACTTCCTGAGCCACCACATCCAGCGCATCGCTACCTACAACCAACTCATTCAGGCTATTTACAGCATCTGAAAATGAATTCGCAGTTTTGTTCTTTTGCAACTCTGCTAACAGGCGTGGTTTTTCAGTTTCAAATGAAGGTAACTTCAAAGCGGCTGCTTCTGTTTCAATTAAATGATAACCATACTGGGTTTTAACCGGTGCTGAAACTTGGGCTGGTTTTAAAGAAGCAACAGTTAGATCGAATGCATCACCAAACACACCTTTGGCATAAGCTTCTACCACACCACCCTTGGTCTTCGATTCAGTATCATCTGAATACTGTGCCGCCGCTTGGGCAAAAGACATACCTGCTTTAATTTTCGCAGCGACTTCAGTGGCCAATTTTTTCGCTTCAGCATCTGAACGGGTATCTACGGTAATTAAAATATGTTTTACCAATGGCTGAGCATTTTTCTTTTGTGCATCAACAAATGCACTATAAGCTTGCTGCAATTCAGCATCTGTCACTTGAGTATTCGCTGGTGCAACATTGGCTGGTGTGAGCACAACATAATCAACGTCCACACTGGCTACCTGCTTAAATGCATTTTGATGCTTGTTGTAGTAAGCAGCAATATCTTGAGGTGTGACTTTGATATTTTTCTTGTATTCATCCAGTTTAATGCTGGCAAGATGCAAGGTGCGTTGTTCAGTTTGCAAATTGGCAATTTGTTGAATATCAAGCTTGCTCACCAATGCATAATCCATAAATGTTGACGTCACCATTTTTAAGGCATGGTCTTTACGCAAGTTTGCAATCAGAGCCTGACTGGTCATACCCACTGAACGTAAATAATTTGAATATAAGGCTTCAGAAAACTTACCGCTTTCCTGAAAGCTCGGTTGCTGGGCAATCATTTGTTCAATTTGTGCATCACTCAAAGAAATACCCAACTCTTCCGCTTGTTGTAATAATAAGGTACGAGCAACCAGACTCTCCATCGCCTTATTTTCGATAAAAGATTGATTCAGTAAAGTTTCGTCGCCATTGGCATAAGCCAGGTATTGTTCTTTAAATGTTTTGCTCAGCGATTCTAATTCTTTTTTAGAAATTTCTTGGCCATTGACCAATTTTGCCGTGTCTTCAGATTTTCCACCGCTAAAATATCCTTCAATACCTACAAGTGCTAAAGGGGTCAAAAACAAAATGAGCAAAGCTTTGCCCAACCAACCTTTAATAACTTTACGAAAAGATTCCATAAGTATTCCAATATTTTATTTGTGGGCGATTTTACCCGAAAACCTGCTTTGAATGAATGCGTTCAGACTGTAAATCGGCATTATTAATAAAAAACGCGCCATATAGGGCGCGTTGATAGGCTTTCAAAAAGATTAAGCTACAGAATCTTTTAAACCTTTACCTGCTTTAAAGCTTGGTACTTTGCTTGCTTTAATTTCTAAAGCTGCACCAGTTTGCGGGTTACGACCTGTACGTGCCGCACGTTCTTTAACGTTAAATGTACCAAAACCAACAAGTGTAACAGTATCACCAGATTTAAGTGCTTCAGTAATTGAAGCAATAGTTGCATCTAAGGCTTTACCTGCATCAGTCTTAGACAATCCCCCTTTCTCTGCAATTGCATCGATTAATTCTGATTTATTCATGAAGATTACGTCCTCTTAATATCGTTTATTTAAGGTCTAAGGATTCCATAACACCTTTATATCAATGCTTTGGGGCAAAACGCAATACTCTGAATAGGCTTTTCTAGAAAATAATTGCGAAAAAAATTGTTGAAAAATGCAGAAAAAGCCAAAAAGTTTCATTTTTTTAATATTTGTGCCTTGAGTATTTTATTTTCTTCAATAAGACAATCGACCTTATTATGTAATTGTAATATGAGACTTTCTAAATGTTGAATATCTTTTACCGTGACCAAACCAATTCTGTTTAAAGAATGGTTAACACTATGGTCGAGCAATTTTTCAACCTTATCTTTGGTATCATTGACCGATTCTTTGGCTTTTTCCGAGACTTTTTCTACGGTTTGATCGGCAATTTCAGTGGTCTTAGATTCCAGCTCCTCCCCCACCTTGACTAAAGAGTCAAAGAGTTTGTTTCCTTCCTCTTCTGCACGTGAAAAAGCACCCAAACCCGCAAGCCATATTTGTTGAGTATATTTACGAAAATCCAGACCCGACTTACGGCCTGAACGTAATTTATTCTTTGTTTTATCAGGATTTTCATTTTTTAGTTGATCAATCTCTTGATCTGTTTTTGATTTATGCATACCTGCCATCTCCTAGCCTACTTTCTATACAACTTAAATATAATTACTCAAAAAATACAGCTATAATAGCAAATTAAATACTTGATCGATTTGCTAAACTGTTCTACAAAGCAAGATTAATATATTTGTTATAAGTCCTGAAATACATTTTCGAGCATGGGATGCTCCTTTCAGGTAAGGATTAAGTTTTATGAGTGAATCGCAACAAGGTCAGAATCAACCGCATTTGTTGCTCACAATGACCATGATTGTCTTAGAAACAATCTTTACCTTCATCTTAAAACATGATCGGGTCGTTGGCTTGCAGGCTAAAAAATTTATAGACCAAAAAATCACCATTAAAATTAACAGCTATTTGCCTTATTTCGATTTTTATGTTGTTTTCACTGAACAAGGCATACTCTTTGACAGCAAAGCTCCCGAGAAAGTAGTCGATCTGGATATCCGCACTACCCTCATGGATTTAATTAAAGTATTTGTCTTTGCCAATCGCCGCAGTATAAAAAAAATGCGTATTGATGGTGACAGCACCTTAAAAGATGAGTTTCGAGATTTAAGCTTGCTGTTCAGCTTTCCAAAAGTTTTATCCGACTGGAAACAGTGGCTCAGCCAACCCGCTGATGGACAGGAAGTTATTTCTTCCAAAAAGCGTATTGCTCCCCTATTAGAAAAAATTGACCAGCAACGTTCAAAGATCAATACCTTAGAGGTAGAAGTCAAACAATATAAGAATCGCATTCGACGTATGCAACAAAAACAAAAAAGAGTGAATGTCACTTTTAGTCTAATTATCGTGCTATTAGTAGCGTTATTAGTATATAATTACTGGATTGTTTAAACATATAATTTTCCTATAAAACAAAATAATTTAAAGACCAATAAAAAACTTGACTATTTTAGTCAGGATTCATAAAATCAACTCATCTAGTCTTAATATGTGTATCGAATCATGCGTCTTACTACTCGCGGTCGTTACGCAGTGACTGCTCTACTTGATTTAGCTTTGCAGCCAACTGAACAAACGATTACGCTTGCTGAAATTGCAGCTCGTCAAAGTATTTCTGTTGCTTATCTTGAGCAGTTATTTGCGAAATTAAAGCGCCACGGCTTAGTTTCTAGTGTTCGTGGGGCCAACGGTGGTTATCACCTGGCTCGTAGCGCTGAAGAAATCACAGTATTAGAAATTATTGAAGCTGTAAACGAAGCAGTTGATGCAACACGTTGTGATCATAAAGGTAACTGCCAGAATGGTGCAATGTGCTTGACTCATGATTTATGGCAAGAACTCTCCCACCACATTGCCGATTATTTAGCAAAAATCAGCCTTGCTGACCTGGTCGCACGAGACAACGTTCAAACCGTTTCCATTCGCCAAAATACAGCATCATTTGATTCAGCCCTTTTATCGGTTACAGGTATTTGACATGAAACGTCCGATTTATCTTGATTATGCAGCAACCACTCCTGTAGACCCTCAAGTTGCAGAACGCATGATGGAGTGCTTAACTTTCGACGGTACTTTCGGTAATGCTGCATCTCGTTCTCATGCTTACGGTTGGCAGGCTGAAGAAAAAGTAGAATATGCACGTGAACAAGTTGCGAACTTGGTCAAAGCAGATCCACGCGAGATTGTTTGGACTTCAGGTGCCACAGAATCTGATAACCTGGCACTCAAAGGTGTGGCTCAGTTTTACGCGTCTAAAGGCAAACACATCATCACCAGTAAAATTGAACACAAAGCAATTTTAGATACTTGCCGTGAATTAGAAGAAGAAGGTTTTGAAATCACCTATCTTGAGCCACAACCACAAACAGGTTTAATTACGCCTGAGATGGTTGAAGCAGCTATTCGTCCAGATACCATTCTTGTTTCCCTGATGATGGTCAACAACGAAATTGGTACCATCACTGACATTGCAGCTATCGGTGAAATTACCCGTGCCAAGAAAATTTTCTTCCACGTTGATGCGGCTCAAGCTGCAGGTAAAGTAGAGATTGATCTTTCAACTTTAAAAGTTGATTTAATGAGTTTCTCTGCTCACAAAATTTATGGCCCTAAAGGTATCGGTGCGTTATTCGTTCGTCGGTCACCACGTGTACGCCTTAAAGCGCAAATGCATGGTGGCGGTCATGAACGAGGTATGCGCTCAGGTACACTTGCAACCCACCAAATCGTAGGTATGGGTGAAGCATTTGAACTTGCAGGCAAAAATCTGGAAGCTGAACAAGCCCGTTTACGTATCCTCCGTGATAAATTATGGAACGGTTTACAAGGTCTGGAACAAGTATTCTTAAACGGTCATCCTACTTACAACGTTGCAAACTATCTGAATGTCAGCTTTAACTTTGTTGAAGGCGAATCATTGATGATGGCATTGAAAGATGCAGCTGTATCTTCTGGTTCAGCATGTACTTCTGCAACACTTGAGCCATCTTACGTACTTCGTGCGCTCGGTCTTTCTGACGAACTTGCTCACAGTTCAATCCGTTTCAGCTTCGGTAAATATACCACTGAAGAGGATATCGATCACGTTCTTGAAATCACTAAAGCTGCTGTTGAGAAATTACGTGAACTTTCTCCGCTTTGGGATATGTATAAAGAAGGTATCGACCTTTCCACTGTTGAATGGGCTGAACACTGATTCATGACATGGAGATAGCTTTAAAATTTAAAGCTATCTCATTGATAAACGTAATTTCATCCCCATATTAATCTTAAGGCTGACCCCGAGGTTTGGAGAAGCATCATGGCTTATAGCGAAAAAGTAATTGATCATTACGAAAACCCTCGTAATGTTGGCGTTTTAGACAAAAATGCTGAAAATGTTGGTACAGGTATGGTAGGTGCACCGGCTTGTGGTGATGTCATGCGTCTTCAGATTCAGGTGAATGATGACGGTGTGATTGAAGAAGCACGCTTTAAAACTTATGGTTGTGGTTCTGCGATTGCATCTAGCTCGCTTGTGACTGAATGGCTAAAAGGTAAAACTCTGGACGAAGCTCAGGCGATCAAAAATATTGATATTGCTAACGAGCTTGCTTTACCTCCAGTAAAAGTACACTGTTCTGTACTGGCTGAAGACGCGATTAAAGCTGCTGTTGAAGACTATCGCAGCAAAAAAACAAAAGCTTAAGTGTTTCGAGTTTTTGATCAAAGATTAACGGAGTTTTCATGATCCATTTAACTGAAAATGCTGCAACTCATATCAGCAATTACCTAAAGAATCGCGGTAAGGGTGAAGGCATTCGCGTTGGGGTGAAAACTTCAGGCTGTTCTGGTTTGGCTTATGTACTCGAATTCGTCGATGAAATCGATACCCATGACCAGATGTTCGAGCAGTTTGGTGTTAAAGTTTTTGTTGACCCGAAAAGCCTGGTTTATCTTGAAGGTATGGAGATGGACTACGTGAAAAACGGTCTCAATGAAGGCTTCGAATTTAACAACCCGAATAAAAAAGGCGAATGTGGCTGTGGTGAATCTTTCACCGTTTAACCACACCACTCCCTCTCTTTTTGTGATTAAAACAGTGTAAAATGCACTGTTTTAATTGCATTTACAGCAGTCACTTTTGCATATCTATCGCGGATCCAATCTCCCATGAATCATTTTGAGCTGTTCAACCTCCCTGTAGCACTCGATATTGATTTGGCAGCGTTAAAAACTGAATTTTTAAAGTTGCAGCAACAATATCATCCAGATAAAGCCGAAGACAAAGATCAAGCGCTGATTAAATCGAGCGAGATCAACCAAGCATTTAAGGCTTTATCCAATGTTGATAGCCGCGCTGCTTATCTCTTGAGTCTTAAAAAACAAGATTATCATCTGGATCAATCGATTGGAGATTTCGAGTTTTTACAGTCTGCACTGGAAATTCGTGAACAGCTGGATGAAGCTGCATCAGCTGAGGAACTGACTTCATTAAAGCATGAAGTTCAGCAATGGATTGACGGTTTGGTCCGTGAATTCAAAATCGACTATGAAGATGAAGACTGGGGCGAAGCTCGCGATACCGTTCGTAAATTGCGTTTCTTTGTTAAAGTCATGGCTGACATCGACAAGGCTGAAGATCGTTTTCTGGATGATGACAGCTTTGATTTAGATGATGATTTTTAATTCGCTTTAATTTTATTTTTTAATTTTTAGTTCTAAGGATGTAACACAATGGCTCTCTTGCAAATTGCAGAACCCGGTCAATCAAGTGCACCGCATGAACACCGCATTGCAATTGGTATCGACTTGGGTACTACGCATTCATTGGTTGCCACAGTACTTTCCGGTAAAGCTAAAGTTCTGAACGACGAACAAGGCCGAGTGTTACTTCCCTCTATTGTTCACTACAGCCATAACACCACCCATTATGGTGATGAAGCCAAGCCGTTTACTACTACAGATCCTAAAAACACCATTGTCTCCGTGAAACGTTTTATGGGACGCTCGAAAACAGACATCAAATTCCAGCACCCTTACACTTTGGTGGGTGAAGACAATCAGATGCCTGCTTTTGAAACTGCACAAGGCCGTAAAACTCCTGTCGAGATTTCTGCAGAAATTCTAAAACAGCTGAAAGACCGTGCTGAAGACAGTTTAAAAAATGAAGTGAATGGTGCGGTAATCACTGTTCCAGCCTATTTTGATGAGGCACAACGTCAGGCAACACGTGATGCTGCCCAACTGGCCGGTTTAAATGTTTTACGTCTACTGAATGAGCCTACTGCTGCGGCTGTGGCTTATGGCCTAGACCAGGAAACCAATCTCGCTCACGATCAAAATTATGTGATTTATGACCTGGGTGGCGGTACTTTTGACGTATCTATCCTGCGTTTTTCCCAAGGTGTATTCGAAGTTTTAGCGACTGGCGGACATACTGCTTTAGGTGGTGATGACCTGGATCGCCTAATTGTGAAATGGGCTAAAAAACAACTGAATATTGAAACCTTAGATGATGCCGAATATGCACATTTTATTGTTTCTGCACGTAAAGCAAAAGAAGCCTTGTCAGATGCCGAGTCAGTTGAACTGAAAGTTTTAGATCAGGCTCTGACTTTAGACCGTGCTACATTTGAAGACATCATTAAAGTTGCTTTAGACAAAACCATCAGCGTATGTAAACGCGTGATGCGTGATGCCAAACTTGAACTGGATGACATTAAAAATGTCGTGCTTGTAGGTGGTTCTACTCGCTCTTATGCGGTGCAAAAGGCTGTTCGTGAAGTCTTCAATCAGGAACCGCTATGCACCATCAACCCGGACGAGGTGGTCGCAATTGGTGCCTCTATTACAGCGAATCAGCTCATTGGCAACTCCAAAGATGGTTCATTGTTATTAGACGTTACCCCTTTATCACTCGGTCTGGAAACCATGGGTGGTCTGGTGGAGCGTTTAATCTCACGCAATACGGCCATTCCTGTGGCTCGTCGTCAGGAATTCACTACTTATCAGGATGGCCAGACTGCCATGTTGATTCATGTGGTACAAGGTGAACGTGATCTGGTGGAACACTGCCGTAGTTTGGGTCGCTTTGTCTTGCATGGCATTCCGCCAATGACTGCCGGTCAGGCACGTATTGAAGTCACTTTTCAGGTTGATGCCGATGGCCTGTTAACTGTTGCTGCCAAGGAAACCACGTCTGGTGTACATGCTCAAATCGACATTAAACCTTCTTATGGTTTATCTGATGCCGATACCGAACGCTTACTGATTGATGGCTTCAAATATGCGGAAGAAGATAAACATCTTCGTCATTTGCAAGAAACCAAGGTTGAAGCAAAACGTGAGCTGGAAGCACTGGAACAAGCCCTAAAAGTGGATGCCCAGCTATTAACTGCTGAACAGTTAGTATCGTTAAATCAAGCCAAAGCTCAACTTGAGGCTCAACTCGAAACCACCGATATTAAAGCGATTGAACAAGCTGTAGAACAGCTTAAAATACACAGTGATGCTTTTGCTGCTGCACGCATGAACCAACATATTGATGCAGCTTTGAAAGGCACTAAACTTGATGACTGGTCAAACTCGGACCAATAAACAGGAAAAAATTATGCCACGTATTAAAGTTCTTCCACATGCGCAAATTTGCCCTAATGGTGCCGAGTTCGAAGTTGAACAGGATGCCAACCTGTGCGAAAGCCTGTTAAAAAATGGTATCAAGATTGAACATGCATGTGATATGTCTTGTGCTTGTACCACCTGTCATGTCGTAGTTCGCAAAGGTTTTGACAGCCTCGAAGAAATGACAGATGTAGAAGCAGATTTACTAGATCGTGCCTGGGGTCTGGAACCGGATTCACGCCTTTCATGCCAAGTGAAAATTGTCGATGAAGATTTGGAAGTCGAAATTCCCAAATATACCATCAATCACGCCTCAGAAAATCATTAAGATTTTCGCTCATAAAAAACCACGCAATCGCGTGGTTTTTTTATCTGTAAACATCATCTCAATCATGATTTTTAGTGGTATTGCTCGTCCTTCTCATCTTCAATCACATCTTCCAGATTGAGTCGAACAATACCTTCTGAGTTGGTCAATTTTTGCTGTTTTTGAATCCGCTTAATCATCTTTTCCAAAACTTGGATCAACTCTGGATATTCATAATTTTGAACCTCATCCAGATTCAGCAACAAATGGAAACCCTTGTACTCATAATCAAACCAGCGCTGATAATCCAATTTACGCGAGGTATATTTTTCCATAACTTGCCAGGTCTTTACCGGACCGTGAATCCCTTTAAGCGTAATAGGTTTTTTCGGCGCACATAAATAGTCATTTTTAATTAAATTATAGGTTTCATCTGAAATCAGGATTTCATCGACTGCTGCCGCACTTTGCAGCCGTGCTGCCAGATTGGCATCACGTCCAACAATGGTATATGCCATACGATGTGCTGCGCCATAGTTCCCTACGTGACAATAACCAGTACTAATCCCCATACGGATATGCAAAGCCGGATAGCCCATCTTGATCCAGCGTTCACGCAGCAGTTTCATTTGTTGACGCATATCAATTGCCATGTCTAGACAAGTTTTGGCATCTTGCTCCACCCCTTGCGAGATTGGATCACCAAAGAAAATCAGGATCGCATCACCCATAAACTTGTCGACAGTCGCTTCATACTGCTTGGCAATTTCAGTCATATGACTTAAATAGTCATTGAGCAGGAATGCCAAATCATCTGGAATAAGCGTTTCTGAAAGTTCGGTAAAACCTTGAATATCTGAAAAGAAAATGGTCATTTTCTTACGTTTGTATTCAATTTTGGCTTCCGACTCACCTTTCATGATCGATTGCCACAACTGCACAGGTGCATATCGGCTCAGCTGATTTGCGAACTCCATATAACGATTCATTTGATCGTAATAATAGGTTCGACGATTACTGATATGTTGAATCTGGCTGCTTTGATAAAAACTACCCACACCAAAAAAAGTAATTAAACAGATAAAACCTAAAACGGTTAACTCACCAGTGGTTTGTTCAAAATACTCACCAAAACCAAAAATCAGAATATTACACAGATAAAAATTTGCGATTCCAATCAGGCTTGCCAATGACACAGCTAAAAAAGAAATCTTGTTGGTGATTGCGGTATATAAAATGACAAACAGTGAAATGAAAGTCAGAACCAGGTTTAAATGAATAGCAGATAAAATAACCGAAATAACAACTACATCGGTAATAAACAAGACACTGCGTTTTATATTGGAATTATAACGATACTGCAGCCAGGTCGATAATCTTGGCGTAATCAGAAAAATGAACAACAGGAAAAAAGGAATATAAATCTGGTATTGGGTGTCAGAAGCCGTGTAATGGTAGACAGTAACGAGTAAAGACAACATCATATATCCCATCAAACGATGGAAATACTCAAATTGTCTGGGTTCTTTTCTAATCCAGTCGTCTAATGACACTCAATCACTCCTGATTCGAGTCTTGACACCATAAATTCCATACTATGGCTTTCAATGGCTTGGAATTAATCCATACGCCAGTCAAATGGCATATCACCCTGACCACGCAATGCGAGCATCAAGGTTTGACGCATATGTGCAAGAACTTCATTGGTATAAGGAATAGCTGGAGTACCCCATACTGGTTTTGGCCAAGCCACGTCATTTTGATAGCGCACGACATGATGAAAATGCAATTGTGGAACCATATTCCCAAGAGCGGCCACATTCATTTTGTCTGCGCGGAATACGCGTGCAAGCTGACTCGATAACCAGCTCGATTCACGCAGGAACTGTTCCTGGTCAGCCTGACTTAATTCATATAATTCGCTCACGCCCGGCACGCGTGGAATTAATATGAGCCACGGAAATTGCATATCATTCATTAAACGACATGTTGACAGTGGAAAGTCGCCTACAAAAAAAGTATCTTGAGCAAGTTGTGGATGCAAACTAAACATATCTTTATAAATTATGCAAAATTAGAATGATGGCTAATACTATCACATCCAATGGGGCGTGAATATTCTATGCAATGTGTTTCATTACAAATAAACCACTATTTGCAATGAACGCATGAACATTCACGAATTTAATAAATTTCTTTAAAAAATCAAGCGCTTCATCTCACGATTTTTTAAAATCTGCACAAATTGCAAAGCGAGTGCATAAATCTTATGCACTCCCTGTCAAATCAATGAATTTCTTTCAATAAACTGTCCAATAAATCGATAATAAATTGGATACGTTTTTGATAATCTTCCAGCATGACCATGACTTTCAGGCGTTGCCCGCCATCCATGCGGAAAAAGGTCGGATGTTTTTGCATCATTTGAATAATACTGATGGCCTGTACTGGTGTTTCTGGTGAAAATTCAATATGACCACCGTTAGCACTGATATCAATTTTGGTAATGCCCAGCTGCTCAGCTTTCAAACGAATCTGATGCACAGCAAATAACTGCTTCACTGGCTGCGGTGGCACACCAAACCGGTCAATCAGCTCCATGCGGATATTATCGAGTTTTTCCTGGGTATCGGTATTACTGATGCGTTTATAGAACAATAGGCGCTGATGCACATCTCCCAGATATTCATCTGGAATCAAGGCTGGCATATGTAGATTGATTTCCGCAATCAGGGACAATGGTGCATCGAAATTCGGGGTTTTGCCTTTTTGGATGGCTTTGGTGGCCTTTTCCAGCATTTCCATATACAGGCTATAACCAATCGCTTGCATGGAGCCACTTTGTTGCTCACCTAAAAGCTCGCCAGCTCCACGAATTTCCAGATCTTCCGTCGCCAGCATGAAACCGGCCCCTAAATTCGATGCGCGCTGAATCGCATCCAGACGTTTCTCTGCATCTCCCTTTAACCCCTTGATTGAAGGTACCAGCAAGTAGGCATAAGCTTGATGGTGTGAACGTCCGACACGGCCCCGTAATTGGTGCAACTGGGCAAGTCCCAGCTTATCAGCGCGTTCAATTAAAATGGTATTAGCATTGGGAACGTCAATCCCGGTTTCAATAATGGTTGAACAGACCAGCACATTGTATTCTTTATGATAGAACTGCTGCATCACCTGCTCCAGTTCACGTTCCCGCATTTGGCCATGAGCAACCGCCACCCGGGCCTCAGGCACCAGTTCACGAATATTTTCAGCAGTGCGCTCAATGGTATCCACTTCATTATGCAGGAAATATACCTGTCCACCGCGCAGCAATTCACGCAGAATGGCTTCTTTAACCGACTCACTGGTCTGTTCCTGTACAAAGGTTTTCACAGCCAGACGACGTGCAGGCGGTGTAGCGATAATCGAAAGGTCGCGCATCCCGCTAAAGGCCATATTTAAAGTTCGTGGAATTGGCGTCGCGGTGAGAGTCAGCATATCGACATCTGCACGCATGGCTTTAATACGTTCTTTATCACGTACCCCAAAACGATGCTCTTCATCGACAATCATCAGGCCCAGATTTTTAAACTGGATATTCTGCTGCAAAATTTTATGCGTACCAATCACAATATCGACTTTACCATCAGCCAGGTCTTCAATGGTTTTACTATGGGATTTGCTTGAACCAAACCGTGACAGCACTTCAATACGGATCGGCCAGTCGGCAAAACGGTCTTTAAACGATTCATAATGCTGCTGTGCCAGCAAGGTGGTGGGAACCAAAACAGCCACCTGCTTGTTGTTTTGTACCGCAACAAATGCTGCCCGCATCGCCACTTCAGTTTTACCAAAACCAACATCGCCACATACCAGACGATCCATCGGTTTGGCCAGCTGCATGTCGTGCAAAGTTGCTTCAATGGCATTGGCCTGATCCAAGGTTTCTTCATAGGCAAAGCCGCTGGCAAACTGCATATATGGACTTTGTTCCAGTTCAAAGCTAAAACCGGGTTTAGAGTGACGGCGTGCCTGAATATGCAGCAGTTCAGCAGCAACATCATGGATTTGCTCCAGCGCTTTACGTTTTGCCTTGCTCCAGGCATCAGTTCCCAGTTTATGCAAGGGGGCCAAATCCGGATCGCCGCCGCTATAACGGCTGATTAAATGCAGATTGGTGACCGGAACATAGACCTTGGCAGCATCAGCATAATCCAGCTGTAAAAATTCATGTTCCTGGTCGTCAATACTTAAAGTGACTAGGCCAGCATAACGTCCCACACCATGATCGATATGCACCACAGGTGCACCAATACTCAGTTCAGTTAAACTGCGAATCAGGAATTCTTCGGATACTTCTTGCTGACGCTTGCGGCGGCGCTGCACCACCCGATGTTCATAGAGCTGGTTTTCCGAGATGATGGTAAGCTGATCAGGAATGACCAGACCCCGATCCAACGGTGCACTGGTAATGGCTATAGCATGTAAAGAGCTTCTGAATTGTGCATAATTTTCAACATTGGGAATGTCTCCCAGCGCTGGACGCAAGGCATCCTTGAGTGTTTCACGACGGCCAGCACTTTCAGCCACCAGCAGGACTGGATGATTGGCAGCATCAATATATTTTTTAACCGCAGAAAACGGTTTTTCCTGTTTTGGATCTACTGGTAAGCGCGGTGGAATTTCCGTATTGAAATTAATCACACCGCTTTTTTCAGCGAATGTTTCTGTTGAGGCAATAATTCTGGCAAACTGATTCAGCTGTTCCAGCACCTGATTCGGCTGCAAAAAGATGTCTTCCGGCGGCAAAATAGGCTGCTCGACATTATGACGGCGGTCTTCATAACGATGCAGCACATCTTTCCAGAAACTGGTTAACCCTTCCTCCAGATGCTTATCTGTAATGACAATGCCATTCTTAGGTAAGTACGCCATGAGGGTACTTTGCGTTTGCATCGCCTCTTTACTAAAGAATAAGGGAAAATAAAACTCCAGTCCTGGTGAGGCAATACCTTCTAATGCATCTTGATAGATTGGATTTTTCTTCGGATTTGCTGTGGGAAATTTTTCCGCATAACGGTCACGGAAAGTGGCGCGTCCTTCTTTAAGCGGAAACTCCTTGGCAGGTAATACAGAAAACTGTTGTAGCGTTTGGGTTGTTCTTTGAGTTTCAGGATCAAAAAACTTTAAGCTTTCAATTTCATCATCAAACAGATCAATACGAATGGGTGCACTTTGACCGGACGCGTAAATATCCATAATGCTGCCACGCACAGCAAATTCACCATGATCATAAACGGTATCGACCAGATGATAACCGGCCTGAATCAGACGCAGTTTTTGCTGTTCCAGTTCAAATTTCTGTCCCACTTGAATATCAAAATGTTCGCCCAATACCCATGAAGCCGGTGCAACACGCTGTGCCAAAGTTGATGCAGATAAAAGCAGCACGCCCTGCTTCGGCATATTGGATAAAATGGAAAGCCGCTCTGACATAATATCCTGATGGGGAGACAAACGGTCATAAGGCAAAATTTCCCAATCCGGGAAAATCGTCGGTTTAATCCCGTAAAATTCCAGTTCACTTTCCAACTGTCCCAAATGCTGATTATTTTTGGCCACCAAAATGAATAATTGCTTGCTTTGTGTGGCAATTTCTTTGAAGAGTAAAGCGGCAGATGAGCCTTGTAAATTACCGACCCAGCGTTTTTCGCCTGCTTTTAACTGTTGCAGATGGAGTTGAGAAATTTCTTGTTGGAACATGTATATAGCTTTTGGTCTAAATGACATGGACCGTATATTAACATGGGTTTTTTCTTGGTTGAGTTATTTTTATATACAGCAAATGATCGCATCTAAATCCTTTTAGATGCCGAGCACATAAGTCTTTGTCCAATTATTTTTCGCGCAGGAAATTACGATAGTAATCATTCAGTTTCTGAATGATCTGCTTGAACTGTAACAGGTTTTCTTCAGTATTACCCAAACGTGCAACAAAACGCTGACTGGCAATTTCCAGATCAATTTTTTCATTAATCAGAATGGCAGTAAAATATAGGGTTTTTAAATCATCAAAGTTGTTCAATTTGCGATTGGAAAAATAAGCCAAACGTTCAGACAGCTGATTGACCACGATTCCGTCCACAATATAGCCTTGTTCCGGATCAAACTGGATATTGTTTTCTTGAAGATACAGCTGTTCAGGAGAAGGTTTTGAACTTTTAAGCAGTCCTGAACCTGTAAATAGTCCAGCAAGTTTATTCAGCATGAGCATGGCATATAGAAAAAATCCCAGCTATTTTAACCCTGAGCTGCATTATCTTCATCCCTATTTTTTCATAAAAAAGATCGCTGTTTAAATTGCGATCTTTTTTATTCAGATCATGATTAAATTTTTGTAGCCAGCAATTAGCCAACCTGTGCCAAAGGTTCATGCTGTAAGCTTACTTCTGAAACCAGATTACTAAAAGCAAAAATTTCATCCAGCTGTGCTTGAGTCAGTAATTCCCTTTCCAAAACCACCTGCTGAATAGTTTTATTTTCAGCAATGCACTGTTTCCCAATTTCATCACATTTGGCATGTCCTAAAATCGGATCCAGCAAAGTGACAATGCCAACACTGCGCATTACAGCGTCATAACAGACCTGCTCATTGGCCTGAATACCTTGAATACATTTACGGTCAAGACTGACCACCGCCTGGGTGAGAAGTTCAATCGACTCATTAATTGCAACAGCAATCACCGGTTCCATGACATTGAGTTGTAATTGCCCGGCTTCTGCTGCCAGAGTCACGGTTAAATCGTTGCCAATGACCTTAAAGGCAATCTGGTTCACCACTTCAGGAATCACCGGATTGATTTTGGCCGGCATAATGGATGAACCCGCCTGTAATTCGGGTAAACGAATTTCCCCCAAACCTGCACGAGGCCCCGAACTTAATAGGCGCAAATCGTTACAGATTTTTGAAAGTTTCACCGCCAGACGTTTCAGGGTACTGGATAAAATAATAAATACCCCGCAATCGCTGGTAGCTTCGACATAGTCTTCTGCACCCACCAGATTCAAGCCGGTAATTTTGTTTAAGGATTGAATCGCTGCATGGGCATAACCTTGGGGTGTATTCACTCCTGTTCCAATAGCTGTGGCTCCCAGATTCACTTCCAGTAAAAGCTCACGGGTACGTTGAATCAGACGTATATCTTCCTTTAATAAGGTAGCAAATGCACGGAACTCTTGTCCCAAAGTCATCGGAACCGCATCTTGCAGCTGGGTACGTCCCATTTTTACCACAAATTGAAACTCTGTCGCCTTGATATATAAGCTATCAACTATTTTTTGAATCTGAAGCAACAAATTGTCCAGACTATAATAAGTCGCTAAACGTAAGGCTGTAGGATAGACATCATTGGTGGATTGCGATTTATTCACATGATCATTCGGATGAATGTGTTCATATTGCCCCTTATGAAAACCCAAATGCTCCAAGGCAATATTGGCCAACACTTCATTGGTGTTCATATTAATGGAAGTTCCTGCACCCCCCTGATAAATATCTAAAGGAAAAGCTTCACTCCATTGTTCAGGCGATTCGATTAAGGCATTACAGGCAAATTGTATAGCTTGGCTGACCTGTTCTGAAATTTTGCCAAATTCTAAATTGGCTTGGGCAGAGGCTTTTTTGACTTGTGCCAAAGCACGGATAAAGTGAAGCTGACTTCCCACCTTCTGATTAGAAATCTGGAAATTCTCCAGAGCCCTTACTGTATGAATGCCATAATAACACTCGGCGGGAACTTCTTTTGCTCCCAATAAATCACGCTCTATTCTTGTATTGTCGGGTTGAACTGTTGTCACTTTAAATATACTCACATGTATGCACTAGAATTGTGCAATTGAAAAAATATTAAGGCTTTACGCTATTTTAAATATTGTAAAAAGATATTTATTTGGCAATGCTCTTTAACCAAATACATGGACTCTGTAGCGAATGTAAGCATTTGTAACTATATTAGCACTTCCAATTTTCATCACTAAAAAATTAAGCGCAAAAATTTTTGAGCGTTATTTCTAATTCACAGTAGATAATTATTCGAACAAGATGAATGACATTAAGTTACACAATTATAAGTTATTTATTTTATTAAATTTTTATCAATTGTATCTAAAAATACATTCCGCTACATAACACGTGATTAAATCCCTTAGAAATGTTACAGAAGGTAATTTCAATTTTATGGTTGAATCAGCGCCTGAGTGAACCTGCACAAAAAATCATCTTGGAAAGATGTTATTCATAAGGACATAAGGATGCGCCCATGAGTCAACTTAACCCCACCCTCATCACATTTATTTTTTATATTATTGCCATGGTTGGTATAGGACTGTATGCCTATAAATCCACCTCCGACTTTTCAGATTACATTCTGGGCGGACGCAGTCTGGGCAGCGTGGTCACCGCCCTTTCCGCAGGCGCTTCCGATATGAGTGGATGGCTGCTCATGGGCTTACCCGGTGCAATCTATCTTTCAGGCTTGTCGGAAGCCTGGATTGCAATTGGCCTGATTATTGGCGCATGGCTGAACTGGCTGCTGGTCGCCGGCCGCTTACGGGTGCATACCGAAGTACAGAACAATGCCTTAACCCTGCCGGACTATTTCACCAGTCGTTTTGGGGATCGCAAGCGTATATTACGGATGATCTCGGCTCTGGTGATTCTGGTGTTTTTCTCCATTTACTGCGCGTCAGGCATGGTGGCAGGTGCACGATTATTCGAAAGTATTTTTGGCATGTCTTACACGACGGCACTCTGGATCAGTGCAATTGCCACCATCAGCTATGTATGTATCGGTGGCTTTCTAGCGATTAGCTGGACCGATACCTTTCAGGCAGGACTGATGATTTTCGCGCTGCTGCTGACGCCGATCATGGCCTATATGGCCATCGGTGATCATAGCCAGCAGTTTGCCACAATGATTGAAACGGCTCGCCCGCATGCCACCAATATGCTTTCAGGATTAAGTACGGTCGCCATTTTATCATCACTGGCGTGGGGCTTAGGCTATTTTGGACAGCCGCATATTCTGGTGCGTTTTATGGCAGCAGATTCAGTCAAGACCATTCCGGCAGCACGTCGTATTGGCATGAGCTGGATGATTCTATGTCTAGGGGGTGCAGTCGGAGCCGGTTTTATTGGCATTGCCTACTTCCAGCATCATGCAGAACTTGCAGGCGTGGTTTCCCAGAATCCTGAAACCATCTTTATGGAACTGACCAAAATTCTGTTTAACCCCTGGATTGCAGGCGTAATTTTGGCCGCCATTTTAGCTGCGGTGATGAGTACCCTGAGCTGTCAGCTTCTGGTCTGCTCCAGCACCCTGACGGAAGATTTGTATAAAGCATTCTTACGCAAAAATGCTTCGCAAAAGGAACTGGTTTGGGTTGGACGCTTGATGGTACTGGCGATTGCCGTACTTGCCATTATTCTGGCAAGCAATCCAAACAGTAAGGTTCTAGGACTGGTTGCCTATGCCTGGGCCGGTTTCGGTGCTGCATTTGGTCCGCTGATTATCCTGTCCTTGTTCTGGAAACGCATGACCTTAAACGGCGCGATTATGGGGATTATTGTCGGTGCGGTAACCGTTATTTTATGGAAAAACACCATGGCCAGTACCGGTTTATATGAAATTATTCCCGGTTTTATTCTGTCATTTGTGAGCATTGTCGTGGTCAGCTTATTAGAAAAAGCTCCTTCGCAAGAAGTACTTCAGCGTTTCGAGCAGGCTGATCAATTGTACAAGAAAGAAATGGCAGAACTGCAAAAGGGGCTACCCGCCCAATCTAAGAATGGAGGATAAAGCTTTGAGGATATTTTCTTTCACCAGATAAACTTCAAGGGGCATTAAGCCCCTTGTTTTATTTTTATCCTTTATTTTTCAGATAAATTTTAGAACTTTCCTTAATCACTTCCATCACCGGATAACTTCGTGTCTCTTTAATTCCGGGAAGACGCCACAGGACCTGCCCTGAAATTTTCCGGAATTCTTCCATATTGGCACAGCGGATTTTCACAACAAAATCAAATCCGCCACTGATCATGTGACATTCCACAATTTCAGGATATTGCATGATCGCATCAGAAAATTCCTCCAAAACATTGGGGGTAGTTTTATCCAGTAAAATCTCGACAAACACCACGAAACTGGCATTAAGCATGTCAGGATTCAGCTTGGCTTCATAGCCCAGAATAAACCCATCTTTGGTCAGTTTCTGTACCCTTGCCAAAGCCGCGGTCGGGGATAAATTTACTGCTTCGGCCAGTTTTATATTCGAAATCCGGCCATCATTTTGCAGAATATCTAAAATTTTGATATCTGTTCGGTCCAGGGTAAAAATCGGGCTGTACATCAGAATTATTCTCTAAAATGAACCAAAATTATAGTGAGTTATTCGGCATTCTTTCTGTAATCATAAATTATATAAAGCATTTTACTCAACAAAAATTTGGCAGTCACAGGATGTTGGCATGAATATAATGGACACTGAAACCCGCTTTGACCAGACAAAACCTCACTTTGGATATATTACCGAATTCAAAGAAAAAAATGATTATGAAGTTGAGGTAAATACTGCCTGGCGCCGTGCTGAACCTGACTGTGTTGAACATTTACTGGAACATAGCCAGATTTCTGAACAGCTGAACCAGCGTATTTATGATCTGGCATTCGATCTTGCTCATAGCTTACGGGAACGTAAAAGCTCGAACGGTAAAGCCGGGATCGTACAGGGATTATTGCAAGAGTTTTCACTTTCCTCTCAGGAAGGTATTGCCCTGATGTGTCTGGCTGAAGCCTTGCTGCGAATTCCGGACAGCGCGACACGGGACTTGCTGATTCGCGACAAAATCAATCAGGGCAACTGGAAAGAACATGTAGGGCAAAGCAGCCTGATGTTTGTCAATGCGGCTGCCTGGGGGCTCATGCTGACCGGAAAACTGATGGAAACCCCAAAACAAAAGACTTTATCCAGCGTGCTCACAGGGCTTTTAGCCCGTAGTGGTCGCGGGATTATCCGTAAAGCTGTGGATGTCGCCATGCGGATGATGGGCGAGCAGTTTGTTACGGGTGAAACCATTCAGGAAGCGCTAGAACATGCAGAACCGCTAGAAGATAAAGGTTTCCGTTATTCTTATGACATGCTCGGTGAAGCCGCGCTGACCGAACATGATGCTGAACGCTATTTCCAGGATTATAGCAATGCCATCCATGCCATTGGTCAGGCCTCCAAAGACAAAGATGTCTATGACGGCCCGGGTATTTCCATCAAGCTTTCCGCCCTGCATCCACGTTATCAGCGTGCACAAATACATCGCGTACATGAGGAGCTGTATCCAAAAGTACTGCAATTGGCAGAACTGGCAAAACGCTACAATATTGGCCTGAACATTGATGCCGAAGAATCCGAACGTCTGGAAATTTCTTTAGAACTATTAGAGCGTTTATGTTTTGAGCCGGGCCTTGCCGACTGGAAAGGCATTGGTTTTGTGATTCAGGCCTATCAGAAACGCTGCTTCTACGTGGTGGACTATGTGGTGGACTTAGCCACACGCAGTCAAAAACGCCTGATGATCCGTTTGGTTAAAGGTGCTTACTGGGACAGTGAAATCAAGAAGGCCCAAATTGAAGGCATGACGGACTACCCGGTGTTTACCCGTAAAGTGCATACCGACCTGTCTTATATTGCCTGTGCGAAAAAACTGTTGGCTGCGCCAGAGCAGATTTACCCGCAGTTCGCGACACATAATGCCCAGACTCTTGCAACCATTTATCATTTGGCCGATCCGAACCAATACTACAGTGGCCAATATGAATTCCAGTGCCTGCATGGCATGGGTGAACCACTGTATGAACAGGTGGTGGGCAATAAAACAGATAACAAACTGGGGGTGCCGTGCCGTATCTATGCCCCTGTAGGGAATCATGAAACCTTACTGGCTTATCTGGTAAGACGTTTACTGGAAAATGGCGCCAATACCTCTTTCGTCAACCGCATTGCAGATAAAAGCCTAAAAATTGAAGATCTGATTGAAAATCCGCATGCAGAGATTTTGAAAAATGCAGCCAAAGAATCACAGGTGGGTCAGAAGCACCCGGCTATTCCCCTAGCACCTGATTTGTACGGTGATATCCGTCCAAACTCAGCGGGTCTGGATTTAGCCAATGATCATGACCTGACCGACCTCAACCAGACTGCACACAACCTGAGTCAGCAGCAATGGCAAGCGCAGGTTTTGGGTAAAAACCTCGGTCTTGAAAATGACTCAAATGATGCAAGTTCGCAGTCACTTCTTATTGTCAATCCTGCCGATCATCTAGATATCGTGGGTCATGTACAGGAAGCAAGCGCTGATCAGGTCAATCAAGCCCTAGATCATGCCGTGAATGCACAAGCTGAATGGAGCAATACCGCTAAAGACACACGTGCCGCTTACCTACAGCGTGCAGCAGATATCATGCAATCACGCATGCAGGAACTGATGATTCTGTTATGCCGTGAAAGTGGTAAAACCTATGCCAATGCCATTGCCGAAGTTCGCGAAGCAGTCGACTTCCTGCGTTATTACGCAGCGCAAATGATCGATCTGGATCGAGATACCGTGATTCAACCCTTAGGTACGGTATTATGTATCAGTCCATGGAATTTCCCTTTGGCGATTTTTACCGGACAAATCTCAGCGGCACTGGTTACTGGAAATACTGTCATTGCCAAACCGGCTGAACAAACGCCACTGATTGCAGCGCAAGCGATTCAGATTTTGTGGGAAGCCGGCATTCCTCAAGATGTGCTACAGCTACTGCCGGGGCAAGGTGAAACAGTCGGTGCACAATTAAGCAGTGATACGCGTATTCAAGGCATCATGTTTACCGGGTCAACCGAAGTCGCCAAAATTTTGCAAAAGACCCTGGCGCAAAGACTGAGTCCATCAGGTCATCCTATTCCACTGATTGCGGAAACAGGTGGGCAAAATGCCATGATTGTTGACTCGTCGGCATTGACCGAACAGGTGATTCTGGATGTGGTGAGCTCGGCTTATGATAGTGCCGGCCAACGCTGTTCTGCCCTGCGTGTGCTCTGCGTGCAAGAAGACAATGCCGATAGTGTTATCCATATGCTGAAAGGTGCCATGCAACAACTGCGTGTTGGCAATCCCGCGCTATTAAAAACCGATATCGGCCCGGTAATTGATCTTGAAGCACAAAACAATATTCAGAAACATATTGATCAGATGCGTGGTAAAGGTCATTCCGTACATCAACTGATGTTAAATCCTGAACAGGATCAAAGCCTAGCACAAGGGACTTTTATTCCGCCGACTTTAATTGAATTGCCGAATCTGGACGATTTGCAGCGTGAAGTATTTGGTCCAGTTTTACATATGATCCGCTACAAATATGGTCAATTAGAACAGCTGCTTGAGCAGATCAATGCCAAAGGTTATGGTCTGACCATGGGACTGCATACCCGTATTGATGAGACCATTCAGACTGTCATTGCACATGCAGAAGTCGGCAATTTGTATATCAACCGTAATATTGTCGGTGCGGTGGTCGGTGTTCAGCCTTTTGGTGGTGAAGGCTTGTCCGGTACAGGCCCTAAAGCTGGCGGCCCGATTTATCTGTACCGTTTGATGCAGCACTGCTCTGCGAAAAAACTGGCTCGACCATTTGCAACTCAGGCACAAGCCACACAGCCAGCGCATCAGCCTTTATATGACGTGTTTTATCAATGGGCAGAAAAAACCTTCCCTCAATATCAATTGCAACCGTGCCCTGCATTCTGTGCTGGCCATCATTATGAATTGCGAGGTCCGACCGGTGAAAGCAATCAATATGTAGTGTTGCCAAGAAAACGCGTGCTGTCTTTAGCGGAGCAGGAACAGGATCAGATTCAGCAATTGGCGGCAATTTTTGCGGTTGGCAGCCAGCCTGTGGTTCTGGCTGAAAATACCTTTGTGCTCAAATATCTTTCTAAAATGCCCAAAGAAATTGAACAGCGTTTTGCCGTAATCCAGAACATTGAAAGCGCTGATTTTGATGCCGTACTGCATCACGGCAGTAAAGCACAACTGCAATACTTGCAAACTCAAATTGCTGCCCGTTCCGGGGCGATTATTGGCATCACGCATTTAAAACCGCTGGATCATAATATTCCTTTAGAACGATTGGTGATTGAGCATGCCATCAGTATCAATACCGCAGCCGCAGGAGGTAATGCCAGCCTGATGACCTTAAATTAAAACCTTAACCTCAACCCAAACTTAAAAATATACGTCAGCGCTTAACCCTATAACGACGTATCGTTTCCTCTTTGCCAAGTCAACTTCTCCCTGGTCTGGTTGACTTGGTTTCTTTTTGGTTTTGAAATCATTTAAACCATCCTGATTTTTTCCTTTGAATAAAAATCTGCCTTTATCATTCTTAATATCAAAAAAGCGCATTTGAATTTGAGTTCAATCACTATATTTCTGCTGCTGATTGGGGAATAAGTTTAGTCATCTTAGGCAAACTTTGTTACCATCCCTGTTTTCAATGTGTTTGTGATTTTTACTGCATATGACTTCAGCTTATCAGTTACAACTTGATGCCAAGATTGCACGTATTTCTGCTCAATTTGCCGAGTTTAATCCCCCTTCTTTAGAAGTATTTCAGTCGCCTGAACAAAACTTCCGTATGCGCGCAGAATTTCGGATTTGGCATACTGACGACGATATGTTTTATGCGATGTTTGAACGCAGTGAAGATAATCAAAAACAGGTGATTCGCATTGACGAATTCCCGATAGCCGATAAAAGCATTAACGATTTAATGCCTGTTCTGTTAAAAGAACTGAAAGCGACAGAAATTCTATCCAAGCGTTTATTTGAAGTTCATTTTCTAGCAACATTAAAAGGTGAAATGCTGGTTTCACTGGTTTACCGTTGCACACTCAATGCAGAATGGGAAGTTGCAGCAAAAGCACTGTCTGATAAGCTCAACATTAAAATTTATGGTCGTAGCCGTGGTCAACGTGTCATTTTGACAGATGATTATGTGGTGGAAGAGTTAAAAGTATTCGATCGTACTTATCAATATAAGCAAATCGAAAGCAGCTTTACCCAGCCGAATGCACAAGTCTGCCAAAAAATGCTGGAATGGGCATGCAATGCGGCCAAACAGTCAGATAAAGACTTACTGGAATTGTACTGTGGCAATGGCAACTTTACCCTGCCACTGTCCACCAAGTTCAATCGCGTACTGGCAACCGAATTGGCCAAATCATCGGTCTACGCGGCGCAGTGGAATATTGAACAAAACCAGATTGATAATATTCAGGTGGCACGTTTATCGGCTGAAGAATTTACCGAGGCCTATAATGGCGAACGTGAATTCCGTCGCTTGCAGGAAGCAGAAATCGACATCACCAGCTATGACTTCGATACGGTATTTGTTGATCCACCGCGTGCAGGTATTGATGATGAAACATTAAAACTGCTACAGCGTTTTGAACGGATCATTTATATCTCATGTAATCCGGACACTTTACAGGACAATTTAAAGACTTTATCGAGTACGCATAAAGTGACCAAATTTGCCTTGTTTGATCAGTTCCCTTATACCCATCACGTCGAGTCGGGTGTGTTACTGGAAAAAATTTAAACAATTTATTTCTTTGTTAAGTTTGTAAATATATTTACATCAATGAAGCTCAATTGAGCTTCATTTATATTTCATTGAAAATAAATCATTTATAAATAATTCTGAATAGAAAATCTCATAATATCGTTAAAGTGTTCAATTACTATCGGAAAATTAAAGGTTCAATTGATTCTTTTATAGCTTTGGTAGACTTGTATTCCTCAAAAAACTGGATATATTTCGATCTATGTTAGGTTGTGTATGAAGGCTCTATGAGTTTTTGGCAAAAGCTGTTTTCTGCTCATCAACAGCAAAACGAACACAAGAATCAAATCTCGTGTGTTGAAAATGATTGCTCTTGCAAATCAAATGAACAATTGATCCAGGCTTTAACTCAAACAACAGATGAAAAAGTCATCATTGGAATTAAGAAAGTTTTAATTTCAAGAGGTTATAGCCGAAAAGAGTTAAATGAATTACAGCATCTACCACTGCGACAATAGAGTCTAAACCCTCTATATGAAGGCATTTAGTCAACTAAATGCCTTTTTATTTGCCCCCGAAAATTGTTATATAGCCCATTATGGCCAAATTTTAATACTTCGAAACATAGTTCCCATCATTTTTCCAGAATCTGCTATGCCACACAATGTAAAAGTGCTCTACTAGAATAAGAATTTTAACAAACCGATAGAACAGCCAAGCAAGTAAGAATAAAAGCAAGCAAGAATACAAGATAAAAAACAACAAGAGCAAAAAATAAAAATAAGCCTAAAAAGGAAAATATATGAAACGGTATTATCCTGGACTGGCAATATTATGCAGCCTAATCTCAAGTCATAGTCTGGCGGCAACCATGGATCAATCAGGACAATCCGTGTTGCCTTTTCTAGAATCAGGGCATTATTTTGAAGCCTCCATTACTGCTGCCGATCCTGAAGTGTCCGGGCATACCTTAGGTTCACGTCCAGATCTGGTTAATCCTGACAGTGCTGATAATACAACCGATAATATTGCCCAGACTTTCCAGTACCAGAGTGCCGCACTGAAACTGCAATTCGTTCCAAATTTCTCTTTTGGCATTCTCTATGATCAGCCATTTGGTTCAGATTTACACTATCCATTAAAAGACAATGGCAGTTTCTCCGATACCGCACTGAGCCAGCAAGGTACTCAGGTCAATGTCGACAGCCAAAACCTGAGTTTTATTTTAGGTTATCAACCTGTCAAAAATATTAACCTGTATGCCGGTCCTGCCTATCAAACCGTGGAAGGTCATGTCGCGCTACGTGGGCTGGTATATGCCCAATTTAATGGTTATAACGCCAAATTTAAACAGGATGCTGGCCTCGGCTGGAAAGCGGGTCTTGCCTATCAGTTTCCCGAGCTCGCACTAAAGGCTGCCTTGACTTATCACTCGAAAATAAATCATAAAATCAATGTAGAAGAAAACATTTTGGGCACACCTCTACTCCTAACAGACAATGCCAAAACCAAAATTTCTACCCCACAATCGGTCAATCTGAATTTCCAGACCAGTATCATGAGCGGAACTTTACTGTACTCGAACATACGATGGGTCAACTGGAAAGATTTTGTGATACGTCCTACCCAGTTCGGCGCATTATCGGCACTTGCCACCACGACCCTTAGTAATGGCAGTTATAGCGCAGGATTTAATCTGGATGATTATCAAAAAGACCAATGGAGTGTGACCTTAGGCATGGCACGACAATTAACCACGAAATGGTCCGCTGCTTTTGATCTCGGCTGGGATTCAGGCACGGGTAATCCTAGATCAATTTTAAATCCTACCAAGGGTTACAAAAATATAGGCTTGGGATTTCAGTTTAATCCTGAATCCAACTATTTTATTTCAGGGGGGATCAAATACTATTGGCTTGGTGATGCCACCGCACAAGATGGCACTTATTATCTTCCTCTTCCCGGGGTATCTGAAGCTTCACAGGTCGGTGAATTTAACAACAACCATGCGATAGGCTATGGTTTAAAAATTGGCTACAGGTTTTAATGGCTGGCGAACTTCATTTATTGAGTAGCACAGTTCTGTTGATCAATATAGGCCACCATCGGTCCCAGATTAAACAATGAATCTGAACGTTTTAACTGCGGAATATAGGCACTAGAGATTGAGCCGTCCAGATACAAGGCATTTTGCACTTTAAGCTGTTGTTGAAAAAATTGTGCAAATTGATAAAAACTCAACGCATTTCGACTGATCACAAAATATAAGCTTTGATCTTTAATCCCGACAGCATTTCTGATCTTAAAGGAATCTGAATCTTTTAAAAATTGGGGATTAATCTGCCCATCAATCACCAGCATAGGCCCCGATTGCGTCGCGTATTCGGCATTAAACTTGAGCTTTTGATAACTTTCTGTCTTTGCGATCAGGCTGTGATGCCGATTCCAGGCCAATACGCCATTGGGTTGCAGATAAAAATTGCCATATGCCTGTTTGACCGTGTTCAGTTTTTTCTGTTGCCGAGCTGCTTCAATATATAACCCGACCGGAGAATAGTCTGCATGATACATCCCGGCATTCATGGCAAAGAGCAGCTTTTCACATGCTTTCAGCTGTTTTGCCACAGCTTTAAATTTACCTAAGGGTTGATGGGTCTGGCGATCATTTAAAAACAGGCGCAAGTTTTGTGGCTGATCAATCTGAACAATGTCTACATCTACAATATCAGTCTGCCAGCGCCGGGTATAAAGCTCTGCATAGGTGATACTGGTCAAACTGAGTAAGGTGATAACTGCACATTTTATTAACAATATTTTCTTCATGCTGCTATGGCTCATGAGGTATGCTGAATCCTGACATTTTTAATGCGCTGTAGTGTCATAAAAGCTAGTCAACTCAGTGAAATAGTCGATTCTTTTATAAAGAAGCAGTAAACTAAGTCACTAAAATATATTTGTAACTTTATTGGTTAAACGTCTACATGCAACAGCAGAAAATACGATTTCCTTTAGGGACGCATCTTATCGTTAAACATTTTGGATATTCTCATCACGGCATTTATGCAGGACGTGGCCGGGTTATTCATTATTCAGGTTTTGCCCATTTATTTAAGAAACGTCCCATTGAGATTACCTCACTGGAAAAATTCAGCTTTGGTAAAACCATTATTATCCAGCAATATAACAATCCTAAATTTCGCGGCCGCAAAGTGGTACGGCGTATGCGTTCACGAATGAACGAAAACCAGTATCATCTGATTATTAACAACTGCGAACATTTATGCACCTGGGCCATTACCGGTGTGGAAAGCAGTCCTCAAGTCATCCGCATGATGAACCGTTTAACCACTATTGGTTATGTCAGCTCTCTCATGAGTTTTATGAACAGCATGCTGCTGACCCTCACCACCACCTGTTTTGCATTGGTGTTGTACATCAAGAAAAAGTTACGTGATAAAGCAAAAAAACAGATTCCGCATTATTTATGGTTAAAAGAACAGAATCCCAAGCAGTGATCGAACCGGTCTGTCTTTTCCATTGCAGCCATAAAATTCCAAGTGGCCTCAACCAGAACAGGAGATGTTTTAGTGAGCTGCAGGATGACGCTTTTTCTATCTGTAGCTCCTAGGCTTACCCCCGATCCATGACAGTTTATATTCAGATTTAAATCACCCCCATTTCGACAAATGGCGGAAACTTGTCATTGACCAGATTTAACTGCGCTCCATATTCCAGGTAAGCCTTACAGCCATCCAGCACAGTGGTGAAACCGCTTGTTTGCTCAATCACAAAAGTAATTAAGTCTGAGCCTTGCAGAGAAATATCATAATTGCGAATGCGAAGATAAGTCTCTTGTTCTGTTAACTTCTCAAAAATAAAATCTACCGTGCTCTTGGGTTCTCCCCAAGTAAACTGGATCAGTTCATTATGAATCAGCTGTTCGACATAAACACTGCGGGTCACTTCATCTTTTTCCCAATACCAGTCTACCGTTCTGTTTTCTATCAAGTGTCCGGTAGATGAAGTAAACCAAAACTTGCTGGTGATTTCGGGGTCAATAAAGGCATTAAACACCTCTGCAACCGGTTTGCGAATTAACATCTGGGTTTCTATGACTACGCTCATTGCGTTCTTCCTTTTTATTCTTCTTCTTAGAACCTATCCAGAATATTTTCTATGCAAAAGTAGCCTTAAAAAGGCTAAATTAATGAACTGAAGGCTCGTATTTAGGTGCTTTTCACAGTTTTTCCAGAG